>JAFUOX010000069.1 GCA_017481725.1 Kiritimatiellia bacterium
CCGAAAAATACACTAGCGGAATGAGCTTTGCCTTAATCATTGCTTTATCTTTCAAAGCAATTTGGCAAATCTCATCCACTAGTGTGCTCGCCTAGAAGTTCATTAAGAAGCGGAGGCGATGCACGTGATGGCTAAAAGTGCGAAAAAGGGACGCAGAGACGCGGAGGACGCAGAGGTCGCAGAGCCGTGACGCAGAAAATACACTAGCGGAATGAGCTTTGCCTTAATCATTGCTTTATCTTTCAAAGCAATTTGGCAAATCTCATCCACTAGTGTGCTCGCCTAGAAGTTCATTAAGATGCGGAGGCGATGCACGAGGATTAGTGAAGGTTAGAAAGTTTGATAGTTTGACAGTATGATAGTTTGACAGTATGATAGTTTGACAGTTAGATAGTTGGAGAGTGAAGATGAGGGTGGCTCTGCCGCCCTAGAAACCTAACTGTCAAACTTTCCAACTCGCCCACTCGCAAACTGTCAAACTTTCCAACACTTCAACACCTAAACAGTTCCATTTTTTTGTATAGTTTGACAGTATGATAGTTTGACAGTTAGATAGTATGATAGTTTGATAGTTTGACAGTTTGATAGTTAGACTGTGAAGATGAGGGTGGCTCTGCCGCCCGGTGTTGCTGGGGCGAGAGGTGGCAAGGTGCTAAACCTTTGCCTCCTTGAGCATAATATAAAGCTTGTTGCCTATTTAATTTACGAGGTTTTTAGCACTTGTGTGATACTGGCAAGATTGATTTTTTTGTGTTTTTTTGATAAAATTAAGAAAGTTTTTAGTAGGATTTTGTTGAAATATTGCAGGTTGTTAATATTAGAGCAAAATAGTTACTTCGTAGAGATTAAAGATTTATTTAATAAGAAAAATATTTTAAAAAATAAACAAAGGAAATGTATGAAAAAATTGACACTTGCTTGCTTTGCTATGGTTATGATTGCTTCAGCAAGCCTTTTTGCAACAGAAGTTAAATCATCAGATTTTACTCAAGTTGTTGATTTCCTAATTTCTGGATACAACGGCACTACAAGCTTGGAAAATTTCCCTGTAGCAGTTCGCTTTTCTCATGATAATCCTATTGGTTTTGATTATGTAAACGTTGCTCAAACCAAAGAAGAGGCTTATGAGAAGATTAGATTTGCAGATATAGATGCAAATAGCCTTAATTTTGAAATCGACACATGGAATCCTGAGGGAGAGTCTGTAATTTGGGTGTCAATTCCTTGTGTTACTGGTGTTAAGACAAAGTTTCGTGCATTTATGGGAGCAAGGGATGATGCTGAGCTTCCAGAAAATAATCCTGAGGCTGTTTGGTCTTCTGCGGGATATATTGGTGTCTGGCACATGAACGAAATAGTTAGTGAAGGAGCAGCGGTTGCAGATTCTTCAGGTAATGGTTACACTGCAACAGCTAAGATTGCGTCTGCCTATCCAACGCTTTCATCAGATAATTCAATGTTTGGTGCAGCTATTAAAGGAACATCATCAGGTGGTCTTTTCTTGCCTAATGATGTACTTAAAGCATATAATACGGATGAAGATAGAATGCAGGATCATTATTCTGCAGAGGGTTGGGTAAATCGCAACAAAAATTGGGACAATGACATTATCTTTTCTACTGGACAAGGTTGGAGTACTGGTGCTCAGGTAGGTTTAGGAGGTTATCTTTATGGTAATGCGGGGCACACTCACCAAAATAATATAATTCCTGGAGAGGGTTGGGTATTTGTTTCTGCAGCTTGGACTACTAACAATAACGCAGCATATCTA
The DNA here is from genome assembly GCA_017481725.1 of Kiritimatiellia bacterium. Taxonomy (GTDB): domain Bacteria; phylum Verrucomicrobiota; class Kiritimatiellia; order RFP12; family UBA3636; genus RGIG990. The sequence continues at coordinate 1,772 of JAFUOX010000069.1, forward strand.
TTTTGTGGTGCAGAGAGCTTGAATGCTGGTGCTGGAGATTTTGTCCATAAAAATTTAAATAGAACAGATACAAATACAGATTTTTCTCGTTTTTCTCTTAGCTCATATGCATCAGATGATAATGGAGGTTGTTCTTTTAAAGGCTATATGGATGAGTTTCGTTTACGCAAGATAGCATCCTCTCAAGATTGGACTCAAGCAGTATATGATTCCGGGAAGCAGGGTTCTACATTCTTGTCAAAAGCAAATGTCGCATTTATATCAGAAAGTATTACTGGCAATTTTGGTAGTGCACCGAAGGTTGGAAGCACAACAGCAACAATTGCTGGTGTGTTCGTTGGAGATGAACTTCAGAATTATACTGCTACATATACACTTTTATCTGGTGGTGAGGTTGTGCGTGAAGATGTGTCAGCAGGATCCTTGAGCAATTTTGGTTACATTGAGATAGAGCTTGATGATTTAGAGATAAACACAAGATATGAGTTCCAAATCACTGTAATGAATAATGGTAAGCCAGTATATTCTTCTGGAGAATTTACTACTCAAGGCTTAGTCAAACCTGAAATTAAGCAGATTGGCGAAACAAGTGCAACAGTGACACTTGGTGTTGATGTTGAGGGTGCTTCATATGAGGCAGGTAAAGCAACTGCAATATTTGTGCCGGCTGGAAACGGAAAGAGCATAAGTGTTACTCCATATTATAGAGATGGAGAGTGGGTTGCTGAGACAACAACACTTGAAGAGGATATGGATTATATTGTCAAATTTATTTTTGAGCCAATTGGATTGGAGGTGTTAGAAACAGAATATTCTGACATCTTAACAACAAAGGGTGTTGCTAAAATTTCAAATACTGCTTTTGGTAAGTATATGGATATAACAATTTCTGGCTATGATGGAGAGGAAGAGCTTGAGTATTTCCCAGTACTTTTGCGTATTCCTTCAGAAATTGCTGCAGAAATTTCTGATGTGACAGAGATTCGCTTTGTGAATGATGCTGGTACTCTTTTGGCTCACGAAATTGAATACTGGAATCCAGAGGGAGAATCTTGCATTTGGGTGTCTGTAAATAAAATTGTTGGCAGAACAACAACAATTAAAATGCTTTGGGATATAAATGCTGGTAAAATAGTTCATGGTTCATATTCTCCAGCTCGTATTTGGAAACAGGCTGGATATGTTGGTGTATGGCATTTTTCTACACAAAATAGTGATGGTTCTTTCCCAGATGCAAGTGGAAATGGGGCAACCGCAGTGCCAGTCTTTAATACGACAAATCCAGGTGTTTGTACAAATGATATTGTTTCAGCAAACGGGACTACATGGCAATTTGTTAAGTCTGGTGTAAAGGTAGAGCCTACAGCAACAACAGAATGGCTTTTTGATGAAACTGGTTACACCACAGAAACATGGATGATACCGTCGGCAAATTACAATAGAATGTTTTTGTATAGCAATAGCAATAATGAGGGAAATGCTTTGGCATTGGGTCATACACAGTTTTATGTTATGACAGGCGATTATGATCAAGGGATGTGGAGTGAAGATATTTCAAATACTTCAAATTGGCGTTTTATAACAACCTCATGGATAGCTGCTTCTGCTCCAGAAACTGAGCAAACCTCATTTTATGTTAATGGAGAGAAGGTAAGAACATGGACATGGAAGCATGCGGTTTCATTTAAGCCAAATGGAATGGGCTTAACCTCCGGTATAAACGGAAATGGTTCTGGCAACTTTAATGTTGATGAAATTCGTGTTCGTCGTGGAACAAGCTCAGAAGATTGGGTACAGGCAAACCATGACACTCAGAGACCGGGAACAGATTTCGTAACCTATGGCGACATAGTGGAAGTCCCAACTGGAACGATAATGATTATACACTAGAAAACAAATTTTACAATAAACCCTAAATTCAGCATTAAAATAATAGAATTTAGGGTTTATTGTTGTATACAGTATGCAGTTTTTTGTGTTTGGGTATAGGTGTGTTCAATAGTATACAATTTTAGGGAGCGTGGTTTTTGTAAATTTATGCCAAAAAACTAAAATATGCTTGATTTTTATCTGTATTAATGCCAAAATAAATTTAATGGTATAATTTTTGCTGCTTTCAAGGGTGCTACTATAAGTGGCATTCATTTGGATTTTTAACAAAAAACTAATCAATAAGGAAAATAAAATGAAAATTAAAACAACAATTATCGCTCTAGGCGTTGTTAGCGCTGCAATGTTTGCTTTTGCTGATGATGCTGCTGTAAATGCAACTGCTACAGATACAAATGCAACAGATACTGCTGCAATTGAGGCAACAGGAGAAACTTCTGGTGAGGGCACAGAGGAAAATAGCAATCAGCCAAAAACAAAGCTAGAAAGCATGGTTCATCAGATTAAGCAGGGTGGTTCCACAATGTACTGGCTAGGCCTACTTTCTGTACTAGGTCTTGGTTGTGCAATTGAGCGTGCTTGCACACTACGCCGTCGTAAGATTGTTCCAGAAGGTTTTGCAAAAAAAGTTATTGCACTTTGGGAAGAAGAGAAGTTTGATGATATTCGCCAGTATTGTGCAAGAAATAAGAGTGCTCTTGCTCACGTTGTTGAGACAATGCTTGAGCATAAGGATGCAACAGATTACCAGCAGGTAAAGGTTTTTGCTGAGGATAAGGCTGGTCGTGAGCTTCGTTTAGAGAACCGCAAGTCATCAATGCTTGCTACAGTTGCAACAATTGCTCCTCTACTAGGTCTTTTCGGTACAGTAGTTGGTTTGCTAGGTGCTTTCCAGACAGTTGCTGCTGTTGGTGAAATGGGTGATCCAAGTATTCTTGCAGACGATATTGGTAAGGCTCTAGTAACAACAGTTGCTGGTTTGGCAATTTCTATGCCTTGCTTGTTCATTTATAACATTATCAAGAATAAGCTAAATCTTTATGCTATCTTCCTAGAGGAAGAGGTAAATGATATTATCAACAACCTATTCGTACAGCGTAGTAAATAAGCTCTCCATTTGATTTTTCTTAATGGAAGAACTTTAACTCAAATATGAATTACAAAGAGGTACGAATATGGCAATTAAACATAATGAAGAAGAGTCTGTCGATGTACAGATGACACCGCTAATTGACTGCGTTTTTCTTTTGCTTATCTTTTTCCTTGTTTCCTCTCAAATGAAAAAGGTTGAGAAGGAGCTGCCTATTGATCTACCAAAAGCAGATGTTTCACTAAAGGTTAAGGCTACATCTGATATGGTTACAGTTGGCGTGGATAAATTTGGAAAGTTTTATATCAACTCTCAGCCAGTTGGTGCAGAAGGGCTTCGAGTTGCTCTAAAGACCGCTATGGCTGAAAATCCAGATAGACGCATTCGCATTTCTGGTGATATGTACGCTCCATTTAGAAGCGTAGTTCAGGTAATGGATACTTGCAGAGCTGAGGAAATCGGCATCGTTGGTATTCATACAGATCCAGGTGAGAAATACAAATAATCATTGTACAAATTAATCGACCTTTTGATTAGTTATGAGGTATTTTCATTGCTTATTTTATGAGCAATGAAATGCCTCTAGTTCATAAAAATAATACTAGATTGGTAGATTAAAGAAAGATAAGCTATGGGCACAAATAAAGAAGATATAGAACTGAAAAAAGATTCTCGGCTTTTTTCTGACGATATTGAAGAGCGACAGCGTAAGCAACGCCAGTTAGCTCCTTTGTGGCCAATTTTGTCTTTTATTCTTCATTTATTAGGCTTTGCTGCTCTTGTAATATTTACTCCTCTGAGGGAAATTATTATTGAAAAGAAGCCACAGCCTTCACTTTTGTCACGAGTAAGTGCAGAGGAAATAGAGGAATTATCAGAAGAAATAGAGTTTGCTAGAGAGAATGAAATTGCTCAGTATCTTAGTGAGCTACAAACTATTCTTCACAATATGGAATTCATGAAAAATGAGCTTTTAAAAAGCTATGATGAATTCGCAAAGCAAGAGGCTGTTGAGGTCAAATCAGAGATGCAGCAGCTTTTTGACAAGGTAATAGAGAAGCAGACAACAAGTGTTGAGCTCCAGAAAAAGATGGAGCAGGTTATTGAGGAGGTTGTTGAACAAGAGAAGCAGGATGTTTCATCAGTCGCACCTGAGGTTGTTCAGAAAATAGCCGATAGTGAGAAGTTCCTCAAGGAGGTTGAGGATTCTCAAGCAATCGCTCAAAATCTTTTAGATGTAATTGTGGCAAAGGCTCAAATTACAGAAATGAAAAAGACGGCTGATGCTGCCGAGATAGCTAGAAAGACACAGCTTGAAATAAATGAGCTACAGGCAGAAACACGCCAAAAGCTAATGGAGTTAAAATCCAATAATGAGTATCAGATGACTCTTAAAAAGGATATTTCTGAGGCTGATAAGAAAATAGAAGAATTTCACAAACAGGATGTTGCTACAGCTGAGCAAAAGGTGGCAGAAAAGACTGAGGAATTAAAGGTTCAGGAAGAAGCACTTGTAGAGGCTGAAAAGGTTAATAAAGAGGTAGCGCAAAATAAAGAAGCAACTCATCAAGAGAAAAATGAAGCTAAGAAAAATGTAAATAAAGCAAGAGGACAGCGCGATAAGGTAAAGAGAGAATTTGAACAAGCTAAGAGATCTCTTGCTGGTAAAGAAAAGGCTTTAGAGAATACAGTCAACCATAAAAATAATAAAGCAAATGAGCTTTCTAAGGTTGAAAAAGAAGCAAAAGAGAAGACAGAACGTTTAGAGGAAATTGACAATAAGGTGTCTAACTCACAGAATGAGCTTCTTGAGCATGTAAAAGAGATTGCTGAGCTTGCAAAAAATGAAGAGCCAAAGCCAGAGCCAAAAGCTGATGAGAAAATGACCTCTCCGGAACTAGCAAATGTAAATCTTTCATATATTTCTCTTGCAGATGCTTATGAGAAAGCAAAGGAGCTAGAGCAGCAGATTGCAGAAAAGAATCGTGATATTAAGGCTGCAGAGCTAGCAATTAATCAGCAGATGTCTATGAAGATGGCTGAAGATATTACAGATGTTGCTAAGACAGAACGCCCCGAATACAAAAAAGAGATTTTGAATTCAAAGCCTCAAACAGAAGAACAATTTATTGAAAAGCGCGAGGAGATGACAAAGGTTGTTCGCGAGACAGAGGATATTTTAAATAAAGCAAAGCAGGTGATGGCTGAGGCAGCTATGCTTATTGAGCCACAACAGCATGGTGCAGAAATAGCAGAAACAGACGATGATCGCTTGAAGCGTATGAATGACTTGGCTGAGCTTCAAAATGAAATTGCTGAGGCAGGTGCAGAGGATGAGCAGAATAAGGAAAAGGATTTGGCTGAGCTAATGCGTCAGGCAGATCAGTTGACTGCATCTCAAGTACCAGAGGAGGCTCCAGAGAAGTCTTATGATATGGAAGAGAAGCTTGGTAAAAATAAAATGGTTTCTGTTCCTGCAGGAGGTACGGGTCTAAAAGGAATTGCAAAGCTAGAAACAGGTATGGCGGGGCTTGAGCCAGGCAATATCTTTGGTTCAGCAGGTGTTCCTGCTATCTGGGGCTATATTAATAGCTGGTATGTTATTGGACCATTTGATAATCCTAATCGCGCAAATCTTACACGTAAATTTGCTCCAGAGAGCGTTGTAGATTTGGATGCAACATATATTGGCAAGGGTGGCAAGTCTATTAAATGGGAGTTTACTCAGGCAACCGCTACATATCAAGACAATCCTTGGCAGCCTGCAACAGCAAAGAAATCAATGGTGCTTCCTAAATATTCTGGCGAGTACGAAATTTGGTATGCGTACACAGAGATATTTATGGAAGAAGAGTGTGATGCTTGGATGGCTATAGGCAGTGATGATCGCTCAGATATTTGGGTTAATGATTTTAAGATTTGGACAAGCTCTGATGTGCTTAAGGCATGGAGAATTGATGAGGGATTTCGTAGAGTCCATCTACGTAAAGGAAAAAACAAAATATTGGCACGTGTTGAAAATGGACATTGGAATTTTGGTTGGTCTATTTGTCTCGCGATTGATGATAATTTAGTAAAGTAAGTAAAAGAAGGATTTTCCGTATGAGTGAAAATTTTGATAAGGAAGCTTGTCATAAGCAGGCTAATAATGATAATCATGTAGAAGAGCACAAGCTCTTTTCTGATGATATTAGAGAGAGACAGAAGAAGCAACGCCGCCTAGCAGCTCTTTGGCCTACATTATCATTGATTCTTCATTTGATTGGCTTTGCCCTCTTAGTGATATTTACCCCATTAAGAGAGATTATTATTCCTGAAAAGAAGGAAAATTCTCCATCTCAGCTTTCTCGTCTAAGTGAGGAAGAGCTACAAGATATTGCAGAAGAAGTAGAGGAAGCACGCGAGAATGAGATTTCTAAATATCTTGAGGAACTTCAAACTGTACTTCATAACATGGAGTTTATGAAAAATGAGCTATTGAAGGATTATGATGAAATGGCTCAACAAGAGGCAGAGGAAGTTAAGTCTGAGATGGAGCAGCTATTTGAAGCTGTTCTTGAGCAGCAGGAGCTAAGCCTAGAAAATCAACAGGAGTCAGAAGCCTTCATAGAAGAGCTTGCTGATATGCAGGAGCAAGCTGTAGAACAAGAAGATTCTCAGGAAATAGCACAAGAGGTTACCGAGAATGAGCAAAGCTTTAAGGATGCTGAGCAAGCACAGGCTATAGCTCAGAATTTGCTTGATGTTATTGCTGCAAAGGCAGAAATAACAGGAATGGAAAAGACAACAAAAGCCGCTCAGACTGCTTTTAAGACTCAACAAGAAATAAATGCTCTTCAAGCTGAAAGTAAGCAGCTAGTTTGGAATTTGCGTAAGGATAATGAACTCATAAATGATAATTATGAGGAGCAGAAGAAGGAAGCAGAAAAATTTGAAAATGAATATAAGCCAAATCGTGAAAAGGCTGAAAAGACTTTAGAAGAGAAGACTCAAGAAAAGGAAAAATCTGCTCAAGAGCTTGCTCAGGCTGAGCAACAGAAGCAGGAAGCAGAAAAGCAGCGCAATGAAGCTAACCAACAGTCAAACAATGCTAATAATGAATTGAATAAGGCTCGCAATGAGCGTAATCAAGCTGAAAATGATGCCCGCAATAAGGATAATGAGGCGAAAAAGCGTCAGGATGAGTTAAAGGCTTCAAAGGATAAAACAGCAAAAGCAGAGCGTGAGCTTGAAACAGCAAAGAAAGCTGAAGCTGATAAGCAGCAAAAGCTAGATAAGGCAAACCAGGAGCTTGCTCAAGCACAACAAAATAAGCAAGAGGCAGAGAAGAATAATGAGGCTAATAAGAATGCCTTAAATGATGCTAACAATAAACTTAACGAAGCAAAACGTTCTGCAGAGAATGCTAAAAATGAATTGAAGCGTGCTAATGAAGCAACAAAGAATCGTGAGCGTGAGCTTTCTGAAGCACAGAAGAATCAACAAAATAATCAGGAACGTGTTGCTCAAGCACAAGCAAATCTTGAAGAAGCTAAAAAGGCAGAATCAGAGAAGCAGCAGGGTGTTGATAAGGCAAACCAAGAGCTAGCCCAAGCTGAAAAGAATAAGCAAGAGGCAGAGAAAAATAGCAATGCTAGCAAGAATGCTTTAAATGATGCTAATAAAAAGCAAGAGAATGCAAAGCGTACTGCAGACCAAGCTAAGCAAGAGCATCATCGTGCTTCTGAGATGGCAAAGGCTCGTGAACGTGATCTTGCAAGTGAGAAGAAGCTAGATGAGCAGCGTGAAAAGATGCTTGCAGAGGCACAACAGAAGCAGGCTGATGCAAAGCAAAAATTTGAAGAAAAGAAGGAGCAATATAATGCTGCAGAGCAAGCTCAAAAAGCAGCTCAAAAAACTCGCAATGAAGCAGAGTCTAATCTCCGTCAAAAGAATGATCAGCTAAATTCTGCTCGTCAAAAGGATCGCAATGCTCAAATCGCTCTTTCAAATGCAGAGCGAGATTTGAACCATAAGAAGAGTCAGGAGGAGCGCTCAAAGAAGTATACAGAAGAGCTTCAAGCAAAGAAGGATGAGCTGGTGAAGGCTGCTGCTGAGAAGGCAAAATTGCTTGATGCAAAGGATAATAAAGCTTCTGAGGCTCAAAAAGCATTGATGGAGATGGTTAAGAGCGTTGCACAGCTAGCTGCAAGTGAAGCTGCACAGCCTGAGCCATTTGCAGACCCAACAATGGAGTCTCCAGAGTTAGCAAATACAATGCTCTCTCGCTTGCCTCTTTCAGAAGCTTATGATAAGGCAAAGGAGCTTGAGCATCAGATTGCTGAAAGGAACCGTGATATTAAGGCAACAGAGCTTGCTATTTCTCAAAAAATGCCATTGTCTCAAGCTATTGAAATGACAGATGTGGCAAAGACTCTTCGCCCTGAATTTGATAAATCATTGCTTGAATCTGATCCTTCTACAGAGCAGGAGTTTTTAGATAAGCGTGAGGAAATGACAAAGGTTGTTCGCGAAGCAGAGAATATTAGTGCTGTTGCCAAGAGCGTGATGGCTGAGGCTGAGGTAATGGTATTCCCAGATAGATATAATTCTAATTATTCTAAGGGCGGTTCGATGTCTCGCGAAGAGCGCTTGTCTCGTATGTATGAATTCTCTGATATGGCAAATGAAATTAAAGAAGCAGGCTCAGAGGATTCTTCTCAACAGGCTAAGGATTTGTCTAGCATGATGGCTGAAGCAGATGCTCGAATGGGTTCTCAAAATGGACAAGGAACCTCTCAGCAATTTGCTCAATCAAGCATGTCACCTGCAACATCCAATTCTCAGGGCAATAATTCTCGTGGTGGTAATCCAAATGCAGTCTATGGCGGTAGGGCAAGTAATGCTGGATCTTCTAAGTGGATTCCAACAAAGCTAAGTGCTGAGGATATGACAGGTGTTAAGGGACTTTCAGAAAAGGGTGTCCGTGGCGGTACTGCAGAGGGTATGGGTGTTCCTGCCTTGAAGAGAGGTATGGAAGGCTTGGTTACTGGTAACTTTATTGGTGGAGAAGGCAGACCTGCTAAGTGGGCTCGTATTTCTAATTGGTATATTATCGGACCATTTGCAAACCCAAATCGTGTAAACCTAACACGCAAGTTTGCTCCTGAAAGTAAGGTTGATTTAGATGCAACTTACGTTGGTAAGGATGGAAAAATTCTCAAGTGGGAGTATAATGCATATAACTTGCATGGTAATGCAGAAATTCGCCCATGGTCGCAAGATCAGTATGGTATCTGGTATGCATATACAGAGGTCTTCATGGAAGAAGAGGGTGATTACTGGGTAGCAGTTGGTAGTGATGACCGCATGGACGTTTGGATTAACGACTATAAGGTTTGGAGTAGTACTAATGAACTAAAATACTGGCGAATTAATGAGGGCTTCCGCAAGGTTCACCTAAGAAGAGGTCGCAATACAATTCTAACACGTATTGAGAATGGTTGGTATGTAATCAGCTGGTCTATGTTTATCACTCTACCAGAGGAATAAAATCCTATTTGATTATATAATTCGCAAATACTAAAACAAAACTCGCAAACTTTAGCTATACAGTTTGCGAGTTTGTTTTATTTATTGAGCTATTTACTAATAGCCTGTAATCTATGCTTGGTATTTATTTGCCAAATTTAAAGCAAGTACTCAGTTGTAAAAGGCTTTTATGAAGCTATCTCTAATGCGAAGTATTTGGTCCCGCTGTTCGGTGTTTTTTAAATCAAAGCAATTGTCAAAATGTGCAGCATCCTTACAAACCTCCATAGAAATGACGCCATCAAAGCCAATTTCTTTTAAACCTTCGCGTAGCTCTCCAAAATCAATGTTTCCTGTACCTGGTGCCGTATGGGCGTCGTAGTCACCCATGTTGTCAGTAATATGAACCTCATAAATTTTAAAAGGTATTTTTTTAATGAAATCTATGAGAGAAAGCTTTCCTTGGTTGCCACTTTTTAGATAGATATTGGCATGACCTACATCTAGTATTGTTCCTATGCCTTTAGGGTTTTCTAGCATACCCATAAACTCTTTCATATGCTCTGTAGAAGCATAGGTTTTTGATTCTGAGCCTGGTTTTACATAAAAACCATTTTCTATTCCATAGCCAATTCCACTATCTTTGAAAAATTCATTTTCTAGCTTTAAAAGCTGTATTGTTGCGTCTTTAAGATATGTTGAAGCTTTGTCCGATTCATTTATTTTTCTATGGATAGCATCTGAACAGCAGGATATAACACCATTTGTATTGTTGTGCCACCACATAACATCGTTTGCCATGCGATTAAAAAAATCTAAATCAACAGTCCACTCAGGAGTGAGCTTCCATTGCACATTTCCATGATAGCATAGAGAAAAATTTAGCTCTCTAATTGCAGCAGCCGCTTCTTTGCGTTCGCTTTCATCTGCATCCACAATATCTTGTAACCAAGAAATTGAGTTGTAGTCATTATCAGATAAAAACTGAACAATGTCTGGAAGACTTTCACCTTTTAAGAGCCATCCACAGTAACCTAATCTATACATGGTTTATCCCTCCTTGAGTTTAGAAATTAAATATGTCGGGCAACTCTTTAATGCTTGGAATAACCTTTGCTCCAGAGTTTAAAAGGCGTTCTCGGGATTCATATCCGCTTTCAACTAAAATGCAATTGCAACCAACATAGTCAGCGACCTCTTTATCATGGGAAGTATCGCCAATAAGATAAATTTCGTCTAATGGAATATCAAATGTAGAAACAAGCGATTTTGCATTTTCTGCTTTTGAACCAGCACCATGATCGGTTAAACCAACTATATTGTCAAAGTAGTGTAGTATTCCATACTTTTCTACTGACTTAATAAGGGTTTTTAGTTCAGCTGCAGAGACAAGAGACATTCCAACACTATGCTCTTTGAAATATGATAGCGTAGGGATAGTCCAATCAAATAAATCAGTTGATGGTTCTGCTAGAAATGCCTTAATAAATGTGTTAGACATTTCATCCCAATTTTCTTTTTCTAAATCAAATCCGAGAGCAATATAATAATTGCGTGCAGGAAAAGAAAATAATTCACGATGCTTCTGTATATCTACTAGAGGCATTCCACGTTGCTTTAGTAGTACATTTATTCCCACAACTGCTGCAAGAACATCATCCTGTAGGGTCCCATTCCAATCCCAAATAATATGCTTTGGATTTTTCATAGACATGAACCTTCCCATTAATTGTTTGTTTTATTGGAAGAATTATTTTCTTTTGTTGAAAATATTATGCCAGCATCCTTGAGTGCTTTTTCTCTTGTAGCGGATAACTCTGGAGATGCAGGTAAATTATCCTCTTCATAATTAGGTGTCCATATAGGTTGCTGGGGAGCTGGCTTATATTTCATAGCCGCTTCAAGCTTGTCTGGAATATTTTCTGGTTGCTTTGAATGGGTAGTGGAAGGGGATTGATTGTTAATAGCAGATGGCTTGGTTGGAGCTGCTGGAGCGGCTGGGATAGATGCTTTTTTGTTTTGTTCTGGTACAGGAGTAGCAGCAAGGCCTGGCTGCATTCTTCCATAGGCATAATCACAAATTCCTTGATATATGCCGCGAGCACAACGCTCTCTATAGTCGGCTGTGACTAGTTTCTTTAAATCCTTTTGTGAAGAAAGATAGCCACATTCAACAAGTACTGCTGGCATAGCGGCCTGGCGGAGGACTTGGAAGCGGGCGTGGCGTAGTCCTCTATCTGTAATTCTAGATGTTCGTATTGCTCTACGATGAATTGCATATCCTAGGAGAA
>JAFUOX010000013.1 GCA_017481725.1 Kiritimatiellia bacterium
CACTTCACAGCTTCTGTGTAATCTTGTGGAACGCCTTGACCATCGTCATAGCAAACACCCAAATTGTATTGAGCATCAGCATGTCCCTGCTCGGCGGCCTTGCGATACCGCCTTACTGCTTCTCTATAATTTTTTGGTACACCGTTACCAATGTAATAGCAAGCACCCAAAATGTATTGAGCCCGTGCATCACCCTGCTCGGCGGCCTTGCGAAACCACTTCACAGCTTCTGCATAATCTTGTGGCACGCCTTGTCCAACATAATAGCAAACACCCAAATTGTATTGAGCTTTAGCATCACCCTGCTCAGCTGCCTTGCAATACCACTTCACGGCTTCTGCATAGTCTTGTGGCACGCCTAGACCATTTTCATAGCAAACACCCAAATTGTATTGAGCTTTAGCATAGCCCTGCTCAGCGGCCTTGCGATACCATTTCACGGCTTCTTCATAATCTTGTGGCACACCTTGACCATTGTCATAGAAAAAACCCAAAAAACATTGAGCCCGTGCATCACCCTGCTCAGCTGCTTTGCGATACCACTTTACAGCTTCTGCATAATTCTCTTGATTAAAAAATTCGTTTCCTTTTTTTAATGCATCCTCAGCAGAAATTTTCTCAAATGCCTTTGGAAACTTATTTTTGATTTCCTGAACCTTTTCCTCGTCAGAAAGAGAAGATGCTCCTATCCTCTCAAGCCGACAAAGTCCAACTTTTAGCATTACTGGATTCTCTGAATAAGAACTTTTTAGCCAAATTTCAGCTTCTTTAATACACTTAAATAATTCAGTAGCCTGTGCATTTAATAAAAACACTGATAGTGCTGCACCTATAATCAAGAGCTTTATTTTCATTTTTCTTCCTTTTTGTTTGGTAAATATCAAATTAACATTGCTAATTATAGCATCCATCTCATCTCACTACAATAACAGTTTTTAATAATGGCGTTATTGTTTCAAAGGGGTGAATGTGTAATACCCCCACTATTTCCTTTCTGCAATTTGCGAAATTTTCCTTAGCTCAAATACAATCACAACGAGTGCAACAAGTCCTGCTAAGCAATCTGATACTTGGCCTGCACAACAGATACCGCTAGAATATAACAACCTATTTTTTATTCCCCAATGAAGAAATGATTGCTACTCTTCTCCATCCTATGATCAGAACAAGCACACCCCAAAATGCCAAAGCATAGCCAAACCAATTTGATGTATTAAAACCGTAATAAACAACAACATCCTCTTGCGTTGGGAATACCACCATAAATCCAGGTGTCACAAAATAAGGTCCATCAGCCCCTTTTACCTTCCAATTAGGGAAATATGACATTGCCACAATGTAAGGAGAATTTAATTCTTTTGCCTTGAAATGAATTTCATAACGACTCCCATTCTTTACTGTATTAGAAGGAATATCGTCAGACAAATCAGAAATCCAATCACCAACAGGTGTTGTGTCACTCTTTAATTCATTCAATCGGGAATATGGATAGGTCAAAGTAGATTGAATAATATTGGACTGAACAAAACCAAAAGGTTCACGAACAGCTGCTCCAACATACATCCATTCTAATGAATCCTTCTGAAAATTATCACTAATATAAAACTTAATTGGATAATTCCATTTGCGAACAAGACCATTAGATTCTTTTTTATGTTTAAATATAATCCATTTTCCTCCTCCAACAACAAACTCCTCTGTCCACATTGGACTCTCACGAAGTGCATTTATTGTTGAATTTGAATGGGCTATAAATCTGCGGACGCCTAAGAGCTCCAAATGAGCCAACCCTTTTTCGGGATCAAAGCTTTGTGGTTGTACAAGCAATGGTGCACCAGCTGTATGTTCAGACATTTCTCCTTGCACTACATAAGCAGAAAGAGAGCCAATCGCAGAGTTTACAATTCCACCTTCAATAATTGGATGCCCTGTTAATGCTGGCAATGCTTCAAAGAAACGAGTAGAGCCAAGCGATTCATTAAATGGATGCAAATCATAGGCAATGCGTCCATTTGGTTCAACACTACGCAAATAATCAATAAGCTCTTGTGCTGCATCGGCACTTGCTGAATTTTCGTAACCAGAAAAATTATACCTAGCCCAAGATGAAACCAAATTCAAGTATGACCAAACCTCATTCTTTTCATCAGGTTTATCATTCCATGCAAAAGAAAAACATAACACTAAGCTCAAAAGCATTCCACATAAAGGTGCTGCTTTAAAAGCATAAGCCATAAAAGCAGCCATTATGAACAATAAAGAGAATACAATAAAAGGCCATAAACGACAATTAACAAAAACCTCTCCAATGCTCCTACCAAAAAAGAAAAGAATTAGTGCAACAATAAGTAGCATCAAAAATATTGAAATCCACGCCAATAATTTAATATTGATTTTGTCTTTTTTATATATTCCAATAAAAAAAGCAAAAATTAAAATTGGCAGAAAGAAAAAAGTAACAATATTTGGGAGCTGCTTAAAAAAGTTTATTTCCCATTGCGAACCAAAAGCCACTGCCCATTCACCCGTCATTGCTAATGGAATAAGCCACCATGACACAAGTAAAACACCAATTATCCCTTCAACTAATGGGATCAAATAGTGAGTAGTTTTATTGCGTATGCTATACGCTAGAACACATAGCCAAACAACTCCTACCACTAAGGCAAAAACAATTGAAGTAAAGAAATGCGACAATGCAACTGCAGCAATTAAAATTGGCGTACGAATCCTAAATTTATTATCCTGAATATCCTTACAAATATTAGCCAATGCTAATAAAAACAAGCAAAAGCTCCAGCTATTTGCAACCATTCCTGCCAGTGTACTATAGGCATTCACGCCCCACATATTGTGAGAATTATCAAAAACTAAAGGAACGACAAAGCACACTGCCATTACAGGTAGAGGGCGTGGCATTTGCACAATTCTTGCAGACATATAAACTACCAACGGCAAGAAAAGAAGACCTAGGCACACACCGAGATTGAAAACAATATTATGAGGAAAAACACTACTTGCAAGAGCTAAAATTGAATATGGCAGCGGGAAATAATAATGAAACATTGGGAAGCCGCACCACCAACCATCTGCCCAAGAGACTGGGAAACCAGTTTCACGGATGTGAGAAACCAAATAATGGTGTGCAGGCAAATCTCCTCCCATACAAGTATTCCCTTGGAAAGCAAGTGGAAGTTGGAGCATTTTGGCTATATACAATGTAACAAATAGAACAATCAGCCACTCAATCCACAATAAAATTCGCTCTGGGATTGGTTTAATCGTAGAAGGTTTAGCAAGCTTTAATATTAATATTCCAATAGTTATTACCCCAACAAAAGCGGCAATTCTCCAATCCAGAAGCTGAGGGAAAGCATTATAATTTAAAGCTGAATTTACATGAATTAACTCACTTGTCCATTGTGGTAAAGTAATTGGTTTTCCATTAGAATCAAAAAGCTGAGCGATAACTGCATAAGGAATATCTCCTGACATATTTTCTATTTCAATCTGGAGCAATTCGTTAATTTCAGTTAATCCATTAGCATCTAGCTTACATGAGATTATTTGCTGCTTATTTGTGCTTGCTGGAGAAATTCCTTCAGGCAAGAAATACGATACTCTTAATTCAGTAGCTCCAAATTTTGTGGCATGCTCATAGTCATACATTACAGATATTGCCATGGAGCTTGTTAAAGAGTCATCAGCAACACAGGCTGAGGAAACCATTAAACCTATATCCTCTGTTGCTTCTGCTTGAGGATGTTTATTTATACAAGAAGCCAAAAGACAAGAGGAATATTTATTACCAAAGCGATCCTTATATGAGAATAAAAATGGGTATGCACAGCAGCTTGATTCTGCCACAATTTTCTCGCGTTGTGCTAAAGATAATTGATACTGCTTATTTATTGATTGATCTGTACGCAAAACCCCTAACGAAATTGATTCACTATTTCCAATAGATAGTAAAGGGATAATTTCAATTGAATCAACCAGCTCATCGCCAACATTTTTAAGTTCAATTGACAAAGTGGGATTTTGCTCATTGCAATCAAAGGATAGCTTTGATTCAACTGATATCGCAGCAAAACAAAACGTTGAAAATATTGAAAATAAAATTGAAAATATTTTCTTATACATACTTTAACAATTCCAAAAGAATTGGGCGTAATGCAGCTCCCCAAATCTTATAGCCTTCCTCTGTTGGATGACAATAATCACCACAAATTTCTTGAGGAAGCTTACCCTCTGGGGTTAACATTTTATCCCACAAATCAACATATGTAAGAGCTGAATGTTTTGCCGCATATTCTTTAAGAATCTTATTTGTTTTTTCAATTAAAATTCTACGCTGATGGGTTGGTTCGTGCTCTCTAGGGAAGATAGCCATTAACACAACATGAATTGAAGGGAAACGCTGACGAAACTGAGCGATAACCTCAGCAACGCCTTCTGCTATTTCCTCCGCTGTATTTTCACGTGCTTCTTCTGTAGTTGAAGTATTATTTGTTCCAGCATTAATAACAACAATTTTAGGATTAATTCCTTCAAGCTGCTTACCCTTTGTAATGCGATAAAGCATATTTTGAGTTCTATCCCAACCATAGCCAATATTCATTACACGCATACCTGCAAAGGTCTCATCATATGAAGGATGATAGGTGTGAACGCCAAAATTTGGTTTTCCACCCCAAAAATGCGTAATGGAATCACCTATAAGCACAACCTCTGGGTTAATCTCATCTTTTTCTGCAAGAACAGCCTCGCAACGACCGAACCAATCATAGCTATCATATTGAAGTCTTGTACAAGGTATTAGTGCAGTATTAATATCCTTACGGTGAAGATTTTCTCTAGTTTGTTCGACATCTAAAATCATAGCAATTTATACAACAGGTGTTATTAAAACTTAGGTTCACAGCTTCTATCAAGGACAGTATCATGAGAGACAAGCATAGTGTCTGGATAATCCAATGAGGTATGTAAGCCTCTGCTCTCCTTACGCGACATTGCAGAGAGAATTATTAGCATAGCTGCATCAGCAATATTACGTAGCTCAAGAGTATCTGCGGTTACAAAATAATCAAAGTAGTATTGACGAATCTCACGGCGGATATTCATAATTCGAGTTAGAGCACGCTCTAGGCGTTTATCTGTTCGAACGATACCCACATAGTCCCACATACATGTGCGAACTTCATCCCAGTTATGTGCAACAACCACCTGTTCATCACTTGGAACAGCATCGCCAAAAACCCAAGGTGGAATTGTAATATCAGAAACATCCACCTTACGAGGATGTGCAATAATCCATTGGGCAGCACGATAACCACAAACAATTGCTTCAAGCAAGGAATTGCTTGCTAGGCGGTTTGCTCCATGAAGACCAGTGCTTGCGACCTCACCAACAGCCATCAAACCTTGAACATTTGTGCAACCATCGACAGTTGTTTTCACACCACCACAGCAATAATGAGCTGCTGGAACAACTGGAATCAGATCTATTGCCATATCCACACCAAATTCCTTGCACTTTGCATAGATATTTGGAAAGCGCTTCATCAAAAATTCTTTACCCTTATGACGAATATCAAGATAAACACACTCAAGACCACGAGTCTTCATCTCATTATCGATTGCACGTGCAACAATATCACGCGGAGCAAGAGAGCCACGCCTATCGTAGTTAGCCATAAACGGAATGCCATCTGCATCAACAAGCTCTGCACCCTCGCCACGAACCGCTTCACTGATTAAGAAGCTTTTTGCTGCTGGATGATATAGGCAGGTTGGGTGAAATTGAATAAATTCCATATTGCGAATTTCTGCACCAGCACGCCAAGCAATTGAAATACCACCAGCAGTTGCAACATCTGGATTGCTTGTATAAAGATAAACCTTGCCTGCACCACCAGTCGCCAAAATAGTATAAGAAGCTCTAACAGCGAAAATTTCTCCACTCTTAGTATCCAGCAGATATGCACCCACACAAAATGTCATGCCATTAAGATTGCGGGTAACCAAATCAATTGCATGAGTGTACTCTAAAATTTTAATATTCTCATTTGAATCTACATCATTAAGAAGAGTTGCTTGGATATGCTCTCCAGTAATATCACCTGCATGGAGAATACGGCGCATAGAGTGACCACCTTCACGGCCAAGATCTAGCTCATTTGAGCCATCTTTAGCTGTAAAAGGCATACCCAAGTCCTGAAGTTCCTTCATCCGAGCTGGTCCATCACTAACAATTGTGCGAACAACATCCTCATCACACAATCCAGCACCTGCATCAAGCGTATCCGCTATATGCATATCAAAGGTATCCTCTTCAAGAGTTACGCAAGCAATACCACCTTGAGCATAATTTGTATTTGATTCTGAGCGATTCTTTTTAGTAACAACCAACACATTACCATGTGCAGAAAGGTGACGTGCGACAGACAATCCAGCCAAGCCACTTCCTATTACTAAATAATCATAATCAAGTACCTTCATTCTAAACTCCTATAAAACCGATTGACTTATATATAATCCTCAGGATCAAAATCTGTTGAAAGTTCACCACTTTCTTCCAGTTGGTTTAAAATTTGCTCAGCAGGTGTTAGACAGCTCTTTGTGCTATTACAAGCCTTACAAGAAGGAACAACATTGCTTTTTACGGACTTTCCTCCTCGAGCAACTGGGATGACATGATCCATTGTAAGGGCATCCTTTCCCACATGCTTACCACAATAATGGCAAACGCCTTTTTCAAGCACACTCTGCCACCAAGGGCTTTTGCGTAGCTCACGGGCACGCTCACGCTCTCGTGCCACATGCTGAGGATCCTTATCTACATCAACCCAATTTGCATCCATATATAATCCAACAAATTTAAATATTATGTAAATTTTTTATGTGAATCATCGCAAGATAATTCACGTACAAGCTTCTTAAGCTCTGGTGCAGCCTGCTTTGAAGCAATAAGTGTAGCATCGCTTGTGTGTACAACTATCAAATCATCAACACCAAACATGCCAACAAGATGACCATCTATACAATTTACAGCAACATTATTTGCACTATCTAGAACTACAGCATCACCATAAACTCTATTTCCATCATCATCAGCAGGGAAATGCTCACCAGCTGAAATCCATGTGCCCACATCATCCCAGCCAAAATTGCCCACCGCAGAAACTATATTTTCTGCCTTTTCCATAATTGCATAATCAACAGAAATTTTTTCTAATTTATTGTATTCAGCAAGAAGCGTTGCATCGAAAACTGATGTTGCTATGGTTGGGAGAACCGCATCATACATAGCCTTAACTGTTGGACAATACTTCTCAAGAGCATTTTTAAATGTATTCACACTCCAGATAAACATTCCTGAGTTCCAATAATGGTGACCAGACTCAATATAAATTTTTGCACGCTCAATATTTGGTTTTTCTACAAAACAAGAAACCCTATGGAACTTTGTCGCAGTGTCTGTTTGTAATTTGCCGTCAACATTGATATAGCCAAATCCGGTAGCAGGATATTGAGGTGTGATACCTATTACACTTATGCGATCCTCTGAAGCAACAACACTTGCTGCATCTGCAAGAGTCTCCCTAAAGATATCTGGGCGTTTCATTAAATGGTCTGCTGTAAGGATTGCAAGAACGGCATTAGCGCCTCCACGCTTTTCCACTAAAGCTGTTCCTAGAGCACATGCAGCAGCTGTATCACGACCAAATGGCTCACCAACAATATTCTCTTTAGGAAGCATTGGAAGTGCATTAACTGTCTGCTCAACTAAATCTGCAGAAGTTACAACAAGAATATTCTCTAGGGGAACCAATCCGTCTAGGCGTTCAACAGCATGCCGTATTAAAGGCTTGCCACCAAAAATTGACACAAATTGTTTTGGCAAAGAGTTTCTACCTAGAGGCCAGAAACGCTCGCCTCTACCACCTGCCATAATTACTGCAAAAAGAGCTTTATTTGTTTTGTTCATAAATGAAAATAAATGTATAACCAAACACACACATAAACTATGTATTTATTTACCATTTATTTTACCAAAAACAAAATACAAGTTCAATAATAATAGCAACTAACGCATTCAAAAACGCTAGCGTTCTTGAATGCGTGCATAGATAGAGAAATATTTTTGTTATGGTGCTATTATTTTAATCAAAAACAAAAGCTAATGGTTTTGTTAGCTTAAAGCATTCGCTTGTTTGTGTCATTTCACCTGTTTCATCATTAAATTCATAGGTGACAAATTCATCACTTGTCTTGTGCCCAACCACAATTTTGCTTCCATCAGGATAGAAAGAGAAATCGCGTGGGAATGAGCCTCCAAGCATGTTGATTACCTTTCTCTCAAGAGTTCCATCCTGATTTATCTTAAAGGCAGCAATGCTATTATGCCCACGATTTGAAGCTAAAAGCCACTTATAATTTGGAGAAATCTTAATGGCTGCACACTTGGAAAATTCTGTAAAGTCCTCAGGAAGCGTGTAATATGTTGCTATTTCGGTAAAATCCAACTCATTTACCTTGTAAGCAATAATTGTGTTATTTAATTCATTGATAAGATATGCAACACGCCCCTTAAAAATCAAGTGGCGCGGACCTGCACCTGGCTTTACATCTACAAAACCAGCTACAAAACCACCAGCCTTAAAATCAGTTGGATTGCCTGTTAATGGATAAAATACTATTTTATCTATACCCAAATCACAAACACACATATATTTTTCTGTAGGTGTAGAAATTGCGCAATGGCAATGTGCTGCTTCTTGGCGTTCTTTATTTATTCCGCAGCCTTGGTGCTGAATTGAAGCAACAGGCTCTAATAAACCATTAGGTAGCACCTTCATATAACCACAGGTACCATTGCGATATTCTGCCCAAAGCAAATAATTTTGATATGCACTTAGGGAAATGTGGCAAGGTACGGTCTTTGCAAGCGGATAGCTTGCTATACGGGTCAGTTTTCCAGCCTCTGTTGAATAAACAGCAACGCCACCTGTTAAATCACTCCCCTCAGCATTAACCTTTTCCGCAACATATAGGTACCGACCAGATGCACTCAATGCTAGATAGATTGGATCAACTGCATCCTCGACAATAAAGCGTTCAACCAACCGCTTGCTATTTCCATCAATGGAATATTTACGCAAGCCTCTACCCTGCTCGCCACTATTTGAACCAACATACAAAGCTCTATTCATCCTGATTCTTCCTTTTAAATAATTTCTTTTTGCATAAAGAATTGCATTTTCCAAATTATTAAATTTTCCATCTACCTGTGCTAGATAGAGCTTATCCAATATAGAGCCAAATACCTCACCAGTAATTTGGCTCGGACTTACTCCAAGCTCAATCAAATGGCGTCCCTGAATGATTGGCTTTGGTGGATGTTTATAAATATCAAGCTCTTTACATTTTGCAACAAGCTTATCCAAAATATCCTTTTTAGGAATTTCTGGGGATGATGCGTAGGCATCACAAGCGACAACCGCAAGAAGCAAATCCATCCTTAGAACATCGACAGAAAGCTTTCTATAAGCCTTATCTGATGAATTTGCATTTACAAGCATTATTGGACGCATGTGTGCGTGGACAAGGCGAAGCACTTGCTCTACAAAGCCATTTAAATTCCACAGTCTTGATATAAAACTTTGCACCTCATCATCTGCTGCAACCTCATGATTATAGCTTGTTATTGCACCATCTGCAGCAAAGCACGTGGTGAAAGGTTTGCCAAAATCGTGGCAGAGTACAGCAACAGCCACAATCAAATCATCTTGGGTATTTCCTGTACGAAATTGCGGTAAATTATCAAGTGCAAGAAGTGTATGATTCCACACATCTCCCTCTGGATGCCAGCGTGGGTCTTGCCTACACCCAATTAAAGGAAGTAGCTCTGGATAATACTTAATCCAACCACAATCTCGCAAAAAATTCAACCCTCGTGAAATAACCTTACCCTTGAGCAAAAGCTTTTCCCACTCTCCAGCCAAACGCTCTCTAGGAAGTCCCTCTGGCTTAATTTTTTTGCATAATTCAATAGTTTCTGGAGCCACATCGAAATCATAGCGTGCCGCAAACTGCATTGCTCTAAGCACGCGCAAAGGATCCTCAACAAAGTGCTCACTAACGTGCCTTAATACGCCATTCCTTAAATCCTCAAGCCCGCTCCAGCAATCAATTAGTTCCTCTGTAATCGGATCATACATTAAAGCATTAATAGTAAAATCACGGCGAGAGGTTGCCTCCTCATAAGAAAGATCTGGAGCAGCTTGAATATCAAAGCCTTTATGGCCCTCGCCCAATTTTGTTTCTCGGCGTGGTAGAGCAACATCTATATCAAAACCATGAAGCTTAAGTACACCAAAGCTTTCTCCAACCAAATCTACATTATAGTGAGATTCAAGCACATGGCGTAATTCACCCATACTTAAACCATAAACCTCAATATCGACATCCTTAGAGGAAACACCAAGCAATGCATCGCGCACACAGCCACCAACGCAAAAGGCTCTTCCTCCAGCAGAAGCGACCAGTTTTGCAACCTCTATGGCTTCAGGCTCATTGATTACAATATCTATTTTTGTATCCATGAATAAATTGTAGATTAAAATTCGCAAACAACAGATATTTGCTCACCACATTTAGCAACTGGCACAATATATCCTTCAATAGGATTACCATTTACAATAAGCTTCTTTGCACCTGTATGCTTATAAGTTATTGTATAGACACTGCCACGGAATTGCTTTTCTATTGAAGCACCATCCCATTGCTCTGGCATACAAGGCTCAATGCGTAGGCCTACCATTGTTGGTTTCAAACCAAAGACAAAATTAATTAAGGATTTTAGCAGCCACTGACCACTTGCACTACGCCAGCTCTGTCCTGGTGTCTTATAGCGATAGCCAGTCTCTTTTCCAAAAACAGAGTTACACATAATATAAGGTTCACGCATATGCTCTTCTCCCAAATCCGTTACTGGGATAGTTAGTTGAAGAGATTCATATAGCTTGGAAGAGCGACCTAGAATTGCATCAGTAGCGAGCTTCCACGCCATAGTGTGTAAATAGATACCACCATTTTCATGAACACCGGCAGGCTTTGTGCCCATAATACCAATAGAATTATCAACGCAAGAATAGCCTGGTTTAGAAACAAGAGTTCCTGCCTCATCATGTAGTGCGACATCAATTGTGTTAAGCACCTTAGGTAGGCGTTCAGAAGTTACAACTCCAGAAATTATTGACCAAAGCTGAGGAATTAGAAATATCTTGCCCTCAACATTAGTGTGTGAGCCAAGAACCGAGCCATCATCCTTATATGCACAAACATAATATTCGCCATCCCAAGCAACATCATTGATTGTTGCAGCAAATTCTTCACCTCTTGCCTTTGATTGAGCAGCATCATCTGTTTTCCCAAGCATTGCAGCAAGCTCACCAAAGAGCTTATTTGCATAGCACCAAGCAAGGGACAACCAAACACTGCTACCCTTGCCTTCTAAGCCAGCAGAGTTCATGCAATCATTCCAATCTCCGCCCCAAATTTTAATTAAGCCATGCAAGCCCTTAAAATTCCATAGAAAATCCATTGCTCGTTTGCAGTGTTCATATACAGAAGCAGTTGTGCCATCATTAAATGCAACCTCTTCCTCTAATAGTGCAGGATTACCAAGCTCGCAAACTGCATTATATACAGCCATAGGAATACCCACTGCACAATCGGCAAAATTATTATCACAAATTGCACCATCCTTAAAGGTGCGTGGAGCATAGCCATTGCTATATTGATATGTGAGAATACGCTTTATACACTGCCACGAAAGCTCAGGATTAAAAGTGGCAAGGCAATCGCAATCACTAACAATATCACGGTAGCCATTGTGGCGGACACGTGCCCAGCGAGCACCAAGCACAGTTTGATATTGAAGCCATGTATTAGCTAAAGAATTTAATGCTTCATTAGGTGTTGATATTTTAACACCACCTAAAGCCGCTGCACCACGCTTCTCTGCTGCGGCAGGTGTTGTGCTAAGCATAGCTTCCGCAGAAGCAGGAATTTCTTCTGGAGAATTAACACAACCAATCACATAGCGAAAATGCTTTACTTCATTTGGCTCAATAGAAAAAGTATTTTGAAAAGCTGCACAAAATTTTTCACCTAAGCATTCTGTATTACGGCAAGCCAAATCCTCATCAAGAGCTTCAGGTTGCATTGCAGTACCATATACACCAACAAATGCATTTTTGCGTGTGTCATACCCATCAGGAGATACACTGCCACACATAAAGCCATAAACCTCATGTAAATCAGGTCCACCGAATTTCCATGCACTTTTGAGTATTATCGTATTGCTTGGAGAATCAAACCAAGCCGTACCAGTATTGTAGGTTTGAATTGTATAAGGACCATCGATATCTGTGGCAGCGTGTGGTATTACACGAAGCTTACGAGCTATTGGAGAAGTATTGATTACCTCAACATCCCATATTTCACCATGCTCAGAAGCATGAAGATATATGCGAAAAATCACCTTAATGCCACTGCGTTCAGTTGTAATTGTTGTAATACCTGGCTTATGATTAGTTTCAAACAAATCATACCTTTGAGCAATAGGAAGACCATTTGCTGTCCAGTAATCACGTGCATCAATATCAACCACATAGAGCTGACGCCCTACCACCAATGGGATTCTTCTTCCCATTGAATCTTGGCAAAAGCTTTCTCCAAAAGCAACCTGAGAGACACAGCCAATATAATTATCGTTAAATATATAATTGTACCAATGACGTGGTGTTTTAGGTGTGGTAATAGAAAAGGAATTGTCAGAATCAAAATAACCGTACTTCATAAAACATCCGCTTAGTATTTTTGTTATATATTTAGTTTAAATTAAAAATTTAATAAGCTTGAGGTTATAGAGATGCCAATACATCCTTATAAACTGTTTGACCATGCTCAATAACATAATTCTTAAGAGCGGTCTCCCAATCTACCATAACATACATATTTTTTGCAGCTAGCTTATCTGTTGAAAGCACAGAGTTTCTTGGGCGCTTTGCTGGTGTTGGGAACTCAGCTGTTGCACAAGGCTTAAAAGTACTTGTGTCAATATTCATGAGCTCAAGAAAGCGTGTGGCAAAGTGATACCAAGTGGTGCTACCAGAGCAAACTGTGTGATAAACACCGCGATCAAGATAGCTAGGAGATTCTATAATATACAAAATCTGCTTTGCTAGCTCAGAGGCTGAGGTTGGGCAACCGTATTGATCATTCACAATCTTGTGCACAGAGTCTGCTGTGCTTGTAGCGGCCAGACGAAGCATAGTCTTCAAAAAATTATGACCTGTTGGGCTATATAGCCAAGCTGCACGAAGAACAATTGCATCACATCCAAATGTATTAAGCACCACACGCTCACCATCAAGCTTTGTTCTGCCATAAACTGTTTTAGGATTAGCTTCATCCTCTTCTGTCCATGGGAATGGATATTGGCGTTCACCATCAAAAACATAGTCTGTAGAGATATGAATTAGGCGAGCTTTAAATAGAACAGCTGCTGCTGCAAGCTTGCTTGGTCCAACAACATTTAGGCGATAAGCCAAATCTGGCTCGCTCTCTGCTCTATCAACTGCTGTATAAGCTGCACAGTTTACAATATAATCTGGTTTAAAATCACCTATTGCCTTAAGAATGCTATCGCTATTTGTAATATCCATTTCTTGGATATCTGTGGACACAACCTGATGGTTTTTTGAGAAAAATCTTTTGCATGCGCGGCCTAGCTGACCATTGCCGCCAGTAATAAAAATCTTAGCCATAACAAATCCGTTTCTTTTATATAAAATCTAATGCTTTTGCATAAATTAGTTGAGGCATTGCCTCATGCTGCTTTGGGATGGGGATGTTCAAGCACATCCCCATTACCATTCAAACATAATTTGTGGCATAGCAGCTATACCACAAATATAGTATATAATTACTTGCCAATCTCTTGCTTGATTTCTGCAACAAGCTTTTCAATGCGGCGTCCATACTCTAAATATGTACGCATCATTTTTTCATCATGATTCTCATTATCAGAATCATGGAAAACAAGAGCTAGGTGTGGCTCAATAGAAATACCACCATCATAACCACGCTCAAAAGCATCCTTAAGAACTCTACGAACATCACCATCACCCTCTCCTGGGTACTGATATTCTGTTCCTGTTCCATTGTTAACCTGCTTACAATCCTTGATATGAATGTAATCTACATAGTCACGAACTGCACTATAGAATTCCCATGATGATTGGAATGGGTAAGGAGGATTCTTCGTAAAATCTCTATTAAATACAGGATTTCCTGTGTCAAAAATTAATCTTAGACCAGGAACATTATCAATAATTTCTAGAGTATAGCTCCAACCTAAACCACCATAGTTCATGCAATTTTCATGAAGAGGTTGAATGCCAGCCTGCAAGAATTTGTCAGTTATTATGCGAAGACGCTTAAAACGTTCTTCCTTATTTTGCCCATCTGGTGCTGTTTCTTTATTAATTGCATAGCTCATAATGCGAATTAGCTTTGTGCCAAGCTTTTGCATACGCGGAATTGCTCTATCAATAATTTCTAAATCAACATCAAATGGGTCAGAAATTTTCTTACCCCAGTTAGCAATTGTAGAACCGAAGCAGTTAATTGATATGCCTGCATCCTGTAGCTTACCATAGACAATATCAAACTGCTCATCTGTTAAATCGTGAATATTTGTTTTATCAATATTTCTTGCTTCAATATTGGACCAACCAAGAGCCTTTACTGCCTCAATCTGTCCATCAATACCTGTTGCTGCTTCATCAGCGAAACCAGTGAAATACATTTTAAAATCTCCAAAAAAGAAAGAAAAAGCTCAAGCAGGAAAATGTGAGGCAAAAGTGTATGCAGACCACACAGCTCCTACTTGAGCCTCAATGATTATGTAGCTATAAAGAATTACTTCATCAAAGACTTATATAGCTTAACAACATCTGCCTTTGTTACCTCACGTGGGTTACCTGGGCAGCAAGCATCAGCAACTGCGGAGTCTGCCAAGAAGTCAATATCTTCCTTCTTTAGAACACCCTTTAGACTTGCTGGGATGCCAACATCTATAGATAGCTGCTGAACTGCATCGCATGCAGCCTTGCGGTACTGAGCTTGTGTCATCTTCTCAACACCCTTAACGCCCATTGCAATAGCGATATCACGATACTTTGTACCAGTTGCTTTTGCATTGTACTTCATAACTGTTGGAAGAAGAATTGCACATGCCATACCATGAGGCATATCGTAGAGAGCTGACAAGCCGTGTGCCATTGAGTGATCAACACCTAGACCAACGTTTGAGAAGCCCATACCTGCGATATACTGAGCAAGAGCCATACCTTCGCGGCCCTCTGGCTTATTTGCAACTGCATCACGTAGGCTCTTTGCAATAAGTGCAATTGCCTTGATATGGAACATATCTGTAATCTCGCAAGCACCCTTTGTAATATAGCCTTCGATTGCGTGTGTAAGAGCATCCATACCTGTGAATGCTGTCAAACCCTTAGGCATTGTGCTCATCATATCTGGATCAACAAATGCTACTACTGGGATATCATGTGGGTCAACGCATACAAACTTGCGCTTCTTCTCTACGTCAGTAATAACGTAGTTGATAGTAACCTCTGCAGCTGTACCAGCAGTTGTTGGAACTGCTAATAGAGGAACGCTTGGGTTCTTAGTTGGAGATAGACCTTCTAGGCTGCGAACATCTGCAAATTTTGGATTTGCAATAATGATACCAACTGCCTTTGCAGTATCCATTGAAGAGCCACCACCGATTGCTACGATACAATCAGCCTTTGCCTTCTTATATGCAGAAACGCCCTTTTTAACATTCTGAATTGTTGGATTTGCCTTAATATCTGAGAAGATTGTATAAGCAATTTTTGCCTTATCCAACAAATCTGTAACCTTCTTTGTTACACCGAATTTGATTAGGTCTGGATCTGAACAAACGAATACATTCTTTAGACCACGGCGAGATAGCTCACCAGGAAGCTCTGCTACAGCTCCTTTGCCATGATATGATGTTTCGTTCAATACGATTCTTGTTGCCATAATAATTATTATCCTTTCTAGTCATTATATAATGATTTACTTAAGTAATATTATTATAACTCTTATTGCATTATCTTTTCAAGATAAAATCACCACAAACACAATGCTATAATTGTGTTTGTGTAACTAACACACTCAATCTATTGAATAAACACCAAAAGATGGATGGTATGGTTAGCAATTTCTGGAAGACATTGAAAACTATAATGATACTGGAGAGGCATGGACAATCAAGAATTAATGAGGAGTTTCCTAACTCTACACCCTCTCCATTTTCAGCAAACCAATCTAAGCAAAACTAGTTAAAGCACTAGCGAGAAGGCAAAGCCATCTGAGCTAATCCGTGAATGGTCACTGGTATAATAGAAAAGGAAGAGCCTTTTATTGAATAAAAATGCTGTGTGAATTTTCTTTATCTAAAACAACATTGTATATGTGCCAGCCATCTGCTTCAAGTGTAAGTGCTGCTCCTTGAATAAAGCCTATCCAATTCTTTGTGCTAATTCCAAAACCATTATCTGAGATTGCCATCATAAAAGCAGCAATAAAGACATCATGGCTCACCATTAATAGATTACCCTCTAGCTCTGGTCCTGTTAGGTAATTATACATTGCTCGGGAGGCTTTATCGCGAGAGATATACCCTGCCACAAATTCGCCACTATTATAGGCATCATTAACGACCCCTGAACCACGTGTGCGATAGCTTTCATGAAGCACTGCTCCATCCTCAGTATAAAGTCCAGAAAGACTAATTTCATCAGATGTTTTTATTTCTTGAGTAGCATCTCCATAGCTATCCATGACTTCACGAGCTGTCAGAATAGTTCTACGAGCTGGGCTTGCATATGCACATAAATCTGGAATACCACGTAATGCTTTTCCTACCTCATGACACAAATCAACACCATAATCCGTTAGACCTAAATTTGCACCGAAGGTTGGGTCGTCAACATCAATAGGAGGACGCTCGCTATGGCGGACATATAAAACAATACGTTGGATTTCTCCTCGTTGATAGCGCTCGCCAAGCTCTGAGAATTCAACAACACTATCTGTATGGCAAATAGGTTTCACAAAGCCAAGCTTGTGCAATTCTTCAACACGTTTAATTGCAAAATCATTCATTTTTAAGCTTATTTTGTGCGATAACGCAAATATAAGAATAAATCAAAACCAACCATGAGTAGATTTAGCACATATAACCAAAGCACAAAATCATAAGAATAAAATACTTTATGCAAAATGCCGGAAACATATCCAAGCATTATGATTATCATAAAAAGTGGGCTCTTGCCAGCGACTTTTTTTGTGCGTAAAGCCTTGCTAATACTTATCGGCCAACTAAAGCCAAATGCTACTAGCATACCAATTTCAAAAATACTCATATCCTATTTATCCTCTTGTTCTTCATAGCGCTTCATCTTACGCTTACTTGGAGGTGGAGGAGCAGCAACCTCTGGGAGCTCTTCCTCGCGAAGCTCCTCTACACCAATACGCTTCAAGCGCATAGAGATAATCTTCGAGATACCCTTCTCCTCCTGAGTTACGCCATAAACAATATCGGCACCAGCAATTGTGTGTTGGTTGTGCGTAATGATAAGGAATTGAGAAAGCTCCAAGAAGTCCTTCAACACACCAACAAAGCGGCCAATATTTGAGTCATCAAGTGCTGCATCAAGCTCGTCAAGCAAAGCAAATGGACTTGGCTTAATCATGTAGATAGCAAAGAGAAGTGCAACAGCGGTCATCGTGCGTTCACCACCTGAGAGCTGAGAAACACTTAATGGCTTCTTTCCTGGTGGGCGTGCTAAAATATCAATACCACACTCAAGAATATCATCACCGTCAAGCAAAGAAAGCTGAGCTGTACCACCATTAAATAGGCGTGTAAACATTGTCTGGAAGTTTTCGTTAGCCTTCTCAAAGGTTTCCTTAAACATCTCTGTTGACTTTTGATCAATTTCCTTAATTAATTCAATAAGCTTTGCTTTAGCACTTGACAAATCTGCCTCTTGAGCAACAAGGAATGCATGGCGCTCTTCAATTTCTTGATATTCCTCAATAGCAACGAGGTTTACAGGACCAAGCTCCTCCATCTTCTGGCGAAGCTCTTTAATCAATTCCTCTGCTGTTGATAGCTCAGGAGCACCATTATCACCCCAATCTGCAGGAGGTTCAGCAACTAACTGCTCTGGTGTTAGATGCCAATCAATCATTAGGCGATCGAAAATATTTTGCTTACGAAGTGATTTTTCTGCAATTGCCACCTCAAGCTGGCTACGCTCAGACTCTGTCTTTGTTAGTTCAGCACGTGTATTGTGGAGAATACGCTCTGCTTGATCAAGTGCAGCTTGGCGTGTGGTACGCTCTGCACGTAGCTCTGTGACCTGACGGTCCTTAACCCGAACATCTTCCTCTAGTACATCGAGAGCTTCTGTATTTTGCTGATTCTCATTTTTAAGCTTTGCAATGCTATCTTCATAAGCTTTTAGACCAGCTAAGCGCCCTTCAATAAGCCTATCCAAATCAGTTAGGCGCATCATGCCTGTATTGTATTGCGACTTTAAATTATCATTTTGTTGAGTAACAGATGCATGAGCAAGGCGAGCATCAGTAAGGGCACTTTGAGCCTCTAAAAACTTCTCTTCAGCTTCATGAACATTTGTTGAGAAAGCAGCAACAGCATCAGCAATGCGAGTACGACTTTCTGCCATAGAATTGATGCGTTCAGCAAGCTCCTTACTGCGAGAAGAGCCATTTGTAACAGCGTCACCAAGAGCCTTAAGCTCAGCATCCACTTGGCTATAACGAGCACGAGCAGAAGCTAGGTCGCGCTCAATTGTACGCTCCTCACCTTCTTTTTGAGCAGCTGCACGTGTGCTCTGCTCAAGCAATGCACGGTGCTCGCCGAGCTGCATCTCCGTTTTAGTGCGCTTTGCCTCAAGCTCATCAAGCTCATTAAGCAATGTGTCAAATTGGTCTCGCAATTCATCTAGAATAGCTGTTTCATCTTCAATCTGCATATGGCGGGCCAATGGGTTTGATGCAGCAGCATCTGGCACCCAAAGCTCAGCCAAGCCATTACCTCTAAATACAGCTCCATTCTTGGTTACATAAACAGCAGCTGGATTTAATTCTGGAGGTAAATCTGCAACATCTGCAACAACAAATACATTCCCAAGCAAATGCTCTGCGGTTGTCTTAAAATCAGGTGTAATTGTGATGCAATCAAGCAAGCGTGGCAGTGTCTCACCCTCAATAGTAGTAGCTTGAGCCACATCGGCAGAAACCACACGGGTAGATGCAGGAGCTTCAGAAGCTAGAATTGCTTTGATTGCCTGCTTTGCAACCGACATATCCTTAACAACAATTGTGTCTAGCCAAGCACGTAGAGCTGCCTCAAGTGCAGTTCTATACTCTGCTGGTGCAGAGAGTCTCTCTGCCAAAGAGCCAAGGACTGCACCACTCTCAAGACCTAAAGGATTCTCTGCAGCTATTAGCAGGCGATTTCCAGATGGAGTATCTGCATCAGAAGATGATGCATCAGAAAGAAATTGAATTCTTGCCTCATGCACAGCAATATCTGCTTGAAGGCGAGATCTTGTTTGCTGAAGCTGCTGTAGCTGAGCATTGATAGAGCTGATTTTGTTTTGGTCTGCTGAAACTGCATCATTATTGGTATCTACCATTGTGTTGAGAGTTTCAAGCTCACCACTTACAGTATCCAAGCGATCCTCAAGCAACGAGATATTTGCCTTTGCAGAATCCAACTCAGAGGTAAGTCTCTCACGCTTTAGGATATTCTCACGTTCTGCAGCTTGGACCTCAGTTAGCTCATTCTGCAAGCGAGCATGTGTACGCTCTAGCTCAACAGATTCATTGCGAAGCCTCTGCAATTCATTACGGGTAGCTTCAGAAGCACTTCGCTTTTCATCAAATGCAGCACGTGCTGATGAAAGCACATCCTCTGCAGTAGCGAGCTTACCCTCAAGCTCCTCAAGCTGCTCAGCAATCTGCTCAATTCTCTCTTGCTGGATTGCTCGCGTTGCACGAGTTTCTGAAATTTCACTATTGTCACGCTCATACCAATTTTTATATTCTTGGATGCGCTGCTCATTAATGCGGATTGATTCTATTACCTGATTACGGCGTCCTTGTGCCTGCATTGAGGCTTCCATTGCCACACCAATCTGACGCTCAAATTCCATTACCTCTTCACGAGCTGCAGCATTTGCCTCTTCACCAGCCTCAACCTGGTCTGTCAAATCTCGCACTTGAGCAATAATTGAATCATGCCTATCGATAAGCTCATTTGCCTTTGCATCAAGCTCTTTTATGCGCTCAATCGTTACATATAAATCATATTTGCGTAAATCAGCTTGAAGCTCTTTATAACGGCGAGCTTTGCCTGCCTGACGCTGCAATGAACCAATTTGACGGTGCAATTCTCTTATAACATCACCTAAGCGCATTAGGTTAGCTTCTGTCTGATCAAGCTTACGCATTGCTTCCTTGCGGTCAGCCCTAAAGCGAGTAATTCCACTAGCTTCTTCAAAGATTGCACGACGATCCTCTGGGCGAGAAGACAAAACAGCATCAATCTGACCCTGAGCCATAACTGAGTATGAAGATGTGCCAACACCTGTATCCATGAACAGGCGCTGAATATCGCGCAAACGGCATGGTGTGCGATTGATAAAGTATTGACCTTCACCAGAACGGAAAACACGGCGAGTAATTGTTACCTCATTATATTCCGTGCCTAATTGCTTTTCACAGTCAGCAAAGGTAACAGACACCTCTGTCATACCCAAAGGCTTACGAGAGTCTGTTCCGTTAAAAATAACATCTGTCATTGCAGAGCCACGCAATGCTGTAGGTCTCTGCTCTCCTAACACCCAACGGATAGCATCCGACACATTACTCTTTCCGCATCCATTAGGACCAACAATAGCAGTAATACCCGGCTCAAATACTAACCGAGTCTTATTTGCAAAGCTTTTAAAGCCAACTATCTCAAGTGCTTGTAAATACACAAAAAAACCTCAAATTTTACATGTAAACGATTTGCGAAATTATAGCACATTTTTCAAAAATCTAGCAACAAAAAGTTTACTCATATTGAAAATATGAAAACTTGACAATTTATGCCATTTTAAAGTAATATAATTGCGTTTTCATCTAAAATTATTTTAAAATTACAATTTTTATAAAAAAACACTCATTTAGGAGCAAAAAATGGCATTTAATATTGTCCAAAAGATTGACGATAAGGTACAAATCAAAAATGTTCTTATCAGCCTTTTTGATAAGACTGGTCTTGACACACTTGTTAATGGTCTAATTGAGACCTGCCCAGATGTTAAAATTTATAGTACTGGTGGCACATACAAAGCAATTAATGAGCTTCTAGGTGATAAGGCAGACAAGTATCTTGTTTCTGTTTCTGACTACACTGGTCAACCAGAAATGCAGGGCGGTCTTGTAAAAACACTTGATTTCAAGATTTACCTAGGCATTCTTGGTGAAAAGTACAACGAGGCACACCAAGGCGATTTGGCTAGAACAAATGCTGTTGCTTTTGATATGGTTGCTGTTAATCTATACCCATTCCGTCAGGCAATTACTCAACCAGATGTGACACCTGAGCTAGCACGAACAAACATTGACATTGGTGGCCCTTGCATGATTCGTGCTTCTGCAAAGAATTTCATTCGCGTTGCATCTGTTACTGATGCATCTGACTATCCTGCTCTACTCGATGAGCTACGCAACAATAATGGTGCACTTTGCTTGGCAACACGCGTCAAGCTAATGGCCAAAGCATTTGCTCATACTGCATCATATGATACAGCCATTGCCACACACT
Source organism: Kiritimatiellia bacterium (assembly GCA_017481725.1). Taxonomy (GTDB): domain Bacteria; phylum Verrucomicrobiota; class Kiritimatiellia; order RFP12; family UBA3636; genus RGIG990. The sequence goes on from JAFUOX010000013.1 coordinate 22,019, forward strand.
TTGCAGGTTTAAATCCTGAAGAGGTTGGCGATACATATTCTGACATCCAGCGCTAAGCGAGTGGTTTGGCGTAAATAAAATCGCCGAGATTCTTTTTGGGATTTAGTAAAAAACATTTATACTTATCCAACAAAATATCCACGGTTTATGGCAAAACAAGAACATTGCATCTAAACACATCTAATTAGACTAACCCAGTAATGATAGACCTACATTTTCATTCCACAAAATCAGATGGTACTATTACACCACGAGAGCTTGCTCTTCTAGGTAAAGAGCAAGGGCTTTCTGCAATGGTATTAACTGATCATGACACTCTTTCTGGTGCCGAGGAATTTATTAATGCAGCTACAGAACTGGGAATACGTGCTATTTCTGGTGTTGAGCTTAGTGCTGATGTTCCAGGCAAAACCGTTCATCTTCTCGGTTATGGCGTAGATATTAACAACAAACCTCTCAATGAAGCATTGGAGAAGATTAGGAATGGGCGTAAGATTCGAAACAATGAAATTCTTGCAAAGCTAACAAAATATGGTTGCTTTATCACTATGAATGAGGTTGCTGAATTTGCTGGTGACAAGGATTTAATTGCACGCCCCCACTTTGCGGCTGCTCTTATTAAAAAGGGCTATGCTTCAAGCAAAAACGATGCCTTCGCACGCTATCTTGGGCGTGGAGGCATTGCTTATGCAGACCGTTATAGGCTCTCTCCTGCCGAAGCAATCAATTTAATTCATGCAGCCGGAGGTGTTGTTTCCTTAGCCCATCCTTATCAAATAGGTTATTCAACCTATGAGCTACATGATTTTATTGATCAGCTTGTCAATCTTGGTCTTGACGGTATTGAAACATATTACTCACATCACTCCTTTGATATGCTTAATGATTATAAAGCACAATGCTACAAGCATAACATTATTCCAACAGGAGGAAGTGATTTTCATGGAGAAAACAGCACCAATATTAAGCTTGGTGTTGGCACAGGCAGTTTAAATGTACCAGATTCCTCTTTTGACTCAATTTTAGATCGCATCAACCTTCGAAAAATATACACAAGCTATCTTTCGGAGAATTATTAAATATGAAAGAATGGTCAGAAGCAATTGCTGATTTAATAGCTACTGCATCAACTAAGCTTCCTGAGGATATCCGCGATGCTCTCACAAAAGCGTCTAATGAGGAAACAAATCTAGGTGCAAAAGCAATTTTAAACACAATCCTCACAAATGTTAAAATGGCTGAAGAAAAAGGTGTTCCAATGTGTCAGGATACAGGAACACTTTCTTTCTTAATCAAGGCTCCATACGGGACAAATACTTTAGAAATAGAGGAAGGTATTTTTGCTGGAATAGAGAAAGCAACAGCAAGAGGCTTGCTTCGCTTAAATACTATTGCAGTTCCAAGTGGTGCTCAGGTATCAGAAAATCATGCACCAGGAAATCCTGCAATACATTTTGAATTTGAAAAACGCAACAATATTTCTGTTCAGCTTATTATGAAAGGAGGTGGCAGCGAAAATATGAGCTGCCAATATAGCCTTCCAGATTCAAGACTTGGTGCAGGTCGTGATCTTGAAGGTGTGAGAAAATGCGTACTAGATGCTGTGCATAATGCACAAGGTAATGGTTGTGCACCGGGCATCCTTGGTGTATGCATTGGTGGTGACCGTGAAGGCGGCTTTGCTCATGCAAAGCTTCAGCTACGCCGCAAGCTCACCGACAAGGCTGAGTTACCTGAGCTTGCTGCTCTTGAAGAGCGTCTTCTTGAGGAAGCAAATTCCCTAGGCATAGGTCCAATGGGACTTGGCGGGAAAACGACTATTCTTGGCGTAAAGATTGGCTCAATTGCCCGCCTTCCAGCATCTTTCTTCGTAACAATCGCCTACTGCTGCTGGGCATGTCGCCGAGCAGAGATTATAATCAATTCTGCTGAATAAATACAATTCAGATTAGGTAAGCGTTATATGGGGGAAAGCATACCCCACAAAAAAAGCGTGAGTGGTGAGCTCACGCTTTTTTTTTATAAATCTAATTTATTTAAATTTAATAGCCTTGCTTAAGCATAAACAAGGCATATGCTTTTATGTAATTGGATTTCTATTTTATTAATATAATTGTGCCTATTTCATTAAAAATAGACAACCAATGAGTTGATGAACCGAAATTAACCGTTCCAATGACTCGCCCTATGTTAGTAGTTGGATATTTATAGTCTTCTGTCTTCTGATTATCACTGACATTTGCTAGAGGTGTAAAAGTTACTCCAGAATTAGCATTTGTCCAAGAAGCAATATGTTCTTCAAGAGAAATTATATTATTACGTAAATTTTGGTTATTCCCATTATGAGCAAAAACATTACCGCCACCAATTGTTGGTTTAGGACCACGGAAAAGAACATCGCTATTCTTTATACGCTCAAATGACCAATCTCCCATATGTGTAAGAGTTTCTGGCAACACAAGATACTTCATCTCATACATATACTGCGCTGAATTAATATTTACAGAAGTAAATGTACAACCAGTAAAATCTAAACTCTTTAGCGAATTGCAATTTTTAAAGGTACCATCTAGAATAACACTTAAATTCCTAAATTTTCCAGGAACAAGCTCCTCTAACTCAGTACAACCAATGAACACATCTCCATTAAGTTGCACATCAGGAGAATGAGTAATTTTCTTAATCTTTGATCCATAAAAGCAACCACCCACCATATTTGTACAAGAAGGCATAGAAATCTCTTCACAAGCAACACCCTCAAATGCTAAAGCTTTAACTTCTCGAACATTAGGTAGAAACATACTACTTTTTAATGAATAACAATATTGGAATACTTTTTCACCAATAAAAGTAACATTTTGCAAAGTATTAGGCAAAACAGACTCAAGTGCAGAACAACTGAAAAATGCTTTTTCACCAAAAGAAGTTATCCCATCTCCAAAAACAACGGTTTTTAGTTGCTTACACTCATAAAATGCCCATGCACCAACAGAGCCTGTCATATTCGGGAAGATAGCTGAGGTAATTGCTGTTCGATCAAACGCATTAAATCCAGACATTTTGAAGGCTGCTGTAGTACTGATCTCGCCAGCTAAATTTGTGCAACATTCAAATGCTCCATCGCAAAGCTCTATGAGGTCCTCTGGTAAAACTAATCCTGTAATATTAGTATTTCCTAAAAATGCCTCATTTCCAACAATCACGCCAGTGCAACCCAAGTCATTCGCGATAGTTGATATATCAAGAACACCTGAGCCAGCATTTGGCCCTAAAATTTTAACAACACCATCACTAGTATTAATTCTTAAAATCCAATTTCCATCCGTTGCAGTGGAGCCATCCTGGGTCCATGCTGCATATAGAGTAGGCATTAGACAACAACAACTAATTAGAAACATAAATTTTACAAGCTTTGTTTTCATATATAATCCTTTTTTAGAAAAAATTAGCATATTGCTTTACACTAGCAAAAAACACATTTGATTCTACCATACCCCCACCCCGCAGTCAACCGATTTTTCTAAAAGGCTAAGGGAATGTATAGCGGAATAGCTCAGTCCTGAAGCGATAGCACGGACTAACCCCAAACACTACAAAATCTCGCACTTCAAGCTATAACGCAAGCAATCCTGTTTTACTGCACGAATGTGCATACACGAATGACTCAATTACGCAAATCTCTGTGTCTCTGTTCTCCCCAGCCTCCGTGTTAGGCGTAAGCAATGAGTGAAAAGATTTAAACGCTCCCGCTTGAGCCTGCGGCGCGTACACAGATACGCACAAATTTGCACGGATGATGGGTACACGGATGAGTGATTTGTCGCTGGCGCTCTAGCCTTCGGCGAAACACGGAGCACACGTAGTGTGATTTTCTGGGAGAACGGAGACACGGAGGGGATGCTAGAAGTATGGAGAAGC
>JAFUOX010000070.1 GCA_017481725.1 Kiritimatiellia bacterium
GCAAAAGAACAAATAACCTTGAAAATTTGTAAAATAAGCCATAATTTCCTCCCATTATGGCCTATTATAGCCCCGATATGCCCCATAAACAATAAAAAAAGGCTGTCACAAAACATTAGGTTTTGCAACAGCCCCTTTTTTTTATTTTTGGTATTAAAATTTATTAACCACCAAGTAGACGATATAGAAGACCTGCAGCAACAGCTGAACCGATAACGCCAGAAACGTTTGGTCCCATTGCGTTCATCAAAAGGAAGTTTGTTGGGTCTTCCTTTAGACCTTCCTTGTTAGCTACGCGTGCAGCCATAGGAACTGCAGAAACACCTGCAGCACCTATTAGTGGATTAATCTTTGTCTTGCTGAATACGTTCATTAGCTTTGCCATTAGAACACCAGCAGCAGTACCGATACCGAATGCAATAACACCAAGAACCAAGATACCAACTGTTTCACCTGTTACGAACTTCTCAGCAGCTAGCTTAGAACCAACAGAGATACCTAAGCAGATTGTAACGATATTGCAAAGTGCATTCTGCATTGTATCGGACAAACGATCAACAACACCACACTCCTTAGCGATGTTACCGAACATCAAAGCACCAACTAGAGGTACTGCGGAAGGGAGTAATAGAGCACAAAGAATGATTACAACCAATGGGAAGATAACTTTCTCAATCTTTAGAACATGACGTAGTTGACCCATCTTAATCTTACGCTCCTTCTGAGTTGTAAGAGCACGCATAATTGGTGGCTGGATAATTGGAACAAGAGCCATGTATGAGTAAGCAGCAACAGCGATAGCACCAAGCTTATCTGGAGCAAGCTTAGAGGTTAGCCAAATAGCTGTTGGGCCGTCAGCACCACCGATAATACCGATAGATGCAGCATCCTTCAAACCAAAGTTGATACCAGGAATATATACGCTTAAAGCGATAGCACCGATCAATGCAGTAAAGATACCGAACTGAGCTGCTGCACCTAGTAGAGCGGTTTTAGGATTTGCAATTAGCGGACCAAAGTCAGTCATTGCACCAACACCCATAAAGATTAGGATTGGGAAAAGACCAGTATCAACACCAAAGCTGAAGATATAATAAAGGAAACCACCTGGAGAGACGCTTGCATTAGCAATCTGCTCTGCTGTCATTTCACCAATACCTAGCATTTCAGGCGTTGTAACACCAGCTAGAGGTACATTTGCCAAAAGGCCACCAAGACCAATTGGGAAAAGCAATAGTGGTTCAAAGCCCTTTACCAAAGCTAGGTAAATTAGAAATACACAAACAACAATCATGATTAGCTGGCCAACGCCATAAGGCATACCGCCAAGCATATGAACCTCATGACCTTTAACAAACTGACCATCCTTGCGAGTATAGCCCTTTGTTACCCAATCAGGAGCATCTGTGCTTAGGAAGCCATAAATACCTGTATCTTTCCAAATACCCTTTGCCTTGCCAAGGATCTCTTCTGTTGTAAATTGTTTTGGACCTTCATTTGAAGCTTCTACTTCTACTGTAGGAGCTTCTACTTCTGGAACTGGAGTCAATGCAAATAGAGCTCCTGAGCCTATAAGCATTGCTGCTAGCATTACTAATAATTTTTTCATTATATGTAAAACCTTTCTTCTCTTTATTACCACATGCTGTGGCAGGGTGTGCATACACTCTGCCACAACTTGGGTTTAAGAGCAGCTATTAACCTACAGTTGCTAGAGTATCGCCTGTGTTGAACTTATCGCCCTGAGCAACAGACATTGTTACAGTACCATCACATGGAGCCTTGATTTCCATCTCCATCTTCATAGCTTCGATAACCATGATAACATCGTCCTTAGCAACAGAAGCACCATTGTCTGCAACCATACGTAGAACTAGACCTGGCATTGGAGCCTTAACTGGCTCACCATTGCCAGCTGCTGCTGGAGCTGCGCTAGCTGCCTTGATGCCATCTGCGATTGCAACTGTGTATTTCTTGCCATTAACTGTTGCAGCACCGTCCTCAAGAGAAACGCCGTATGCCTTACCGTTAACAGTAACAGTGAAGTCCTTACCTGTTGCAGCAGCAGGAGCTGCAGCTGCTGGAGCACCCTTACGAACACCATTAGGAGCACCTGCTGGGTCCTTCAAGTAAGCGATACCCTTCTCTTGGCAAGAAGCTGCGATAAATACGTTTTCATCTGTGATAGGAAGACCTGCATCTGTTAGAGCCTTCTCAGCTACAGCACGACCCTTCTTTGCATCCTTATCGTTGATTGAAAGAACTGTCTCTGTTGTAGGCTGCAAGCCAAGCTGCTCAGAAGCAATCTTAACGATCTCTGGGTCTGGCTCAACTGGAGTCTTACCGAAGTAGCCAAGAACCATCTTACCATAGCCTGGAGCAATCTTCTTCCACTTGCCGAACATAACATTGTTCATTGCCTGCTGTACATAGAACTGAGAAACAGGAGTTACAGAAGTACCAAAACCACCAAGACGAACTGCATCGTACATTTCAGCAATCATCTGATCATACTTGTCCATCATGTTGTTGTCACGCATCATCTGTGTATTTGCTGTTAGAGCACCACCAGGCATTGGAGACCAGATGATGTTAGGATTTACAGCTGTTGCCTCAGGTGGTAGGAAGTACTCTGCCATCTGATCACGGAAAATCTGCTCTGCAGCACGAATCTTCTCGATATCGATACCCTCTAGCTCATAGTCTGAGCCCTCGAGAGCGTGCCACATTGTGATGATGTCTGGCTGACATGTACCGCCAGAAACTGGAGACATAGAAAGGTCAAGACCATCTGCACCACCCTCAAGAGCTGCTAGGTAGCAAGCAATACCATTACCTGCAGTCTCGTGTGTGTGGAACTGGATGTGCTTATCTCCAACTAGTTTACGTGCTAGCTTGATTGTCTCGCGTACTGTGTATGGGGAAGCTGTACCAGAAGCATCCTTGAAGCATAGGCGATCAAAAGGAATACCTGCATCGATAATCTTCTTTACGCGGTCAGCATAAAATTCAGGAGTATGTGCACCCTTGTTGTCAACTCCAGGAGGAAGACCCATCATTGTAACAACAACCTCGTGCTTTAGACCAGCATCGTGGATGCACTGACCAGACCACTTTAAGTTCTCAACATCGTTAAGAGCATCGAAATTACGGATTGAGGACATACCATGCTTCTTGAACATATCAGCATGTAGCTTGATGATATCAGAAGACTGAGAGTCTAGACCAACAACGTTTACACCACGTGAAAGAGTCTGCAAATCTGCATCTGGGCATGTTGCACGGAAAAGATCCATAACATCAAAAGCATCCTCTTGGCAGTAGAAGTAGCAAGACTGGAAGCGAGCACCGCCACCTGCCTCAAACCAACGAATACCTGCATCATAAGCAGCCTTTACTGCTGGCATAAAATCTTTAGAAAAAACGCGTGCACCGTATACAGACTGAAAACCATCACGGAAAGCTGTACACATAATTTTAATTTGTTTTTTGGCCATTGCCAATCTCCTTAATATTTGTGGTTATTAAATTGTTATAGTTAAATTATTACTTACCTGCGCGCTTCATTGCAACAGCGATAGCAACTGCTACTGCCTCATCATCTGCCGCTGCAGCTGGCTTCTTTGGTGCTGCTGGTACTGGGTCAGGCATCATAAAGCTTAGTTTAGGTGTAACTTTAGCCATTAGCGACATGACGACAATAAGTATGAGAAGGAAAAAGAATACTGATCCCATACCTGCAGCCATCAAAATTAGTGCTTGTATTATCATTTCCATAATTAGTGTACTCCTGAATGTTTAAATAAACGCCGATTAATTATACATATTTGTATAGAAAATCACAAGTGAAAAATTCTATCAGTAACTATTAAAACCGTCGAATTTATGCTAAATTTGGAAGTTAATTATTAATTTATTATTTAATGCAATATATTCTTACTTACAAAATAAAAAAAGCGCCCCGAGGGACGCTTTTTTTATTTAAGTTTTTTATTTAAGCATTTTGGAAGGAGCCGCCCATTTGCACAACCTTAGCAACCTGGTTAACATCCTTTGTTGTTTTTGAATTCTTGATTAAATCCATCAACATTGCTTCATATTTAGCACCATCAAGAGGCAACTCAACAGTTACATCATTGAAGGAAGAATAAAGCATACTTGTGCCTAATTCAACAGAGTTTATACCTTCCTCTGCAGGTGCTAATAGAGGTTTGCCATCAAGAATAGCTTCTACGAAATTATTGAAGATACCCATGTGCTGAGGACCATTGCCCCAGCAAGGAATTTCAATATTCCAGTGTTCTGGAGTAGCGAAGCCATTTGGATTTGTCTTGATAAACTCCTCTTGACCTACTGTATTTGTTGTCCATTTAATTGTACCATCCTCGATAACAATTTTACCATACTCACCGCAAACCTCTAGGCGATTTGTTCCTGGAGTTTCACCTGTTGTTGTGATAAATACGCCTGTTGCACCATTTGGATACTCTAGATATGCTGTAACAGTATCCTCAACCTCAATATTGTGGAAGTTACCGATTTTGCAATATGCACGGATGCTCTTTGGCATACCAAACAACCACTGCATCAAGTCGAGCTGATGTGGGCACTGATTTAGTAGAACACCACCACCCTCGCCTTTCCATGTTGCACGCCAGCCACCATTATCATAGTAAGCCTGTGTACGATACCAGTTTGTGATAATCCAATTGACACGAGTAATTTTTCCTAGTTTACCGCTCTGAATAATTTCGCGCAACTTGATGTAGTGAGGATCTGTGCGCTGATTAAACATAGCAGAAAAGACCAAATCCTTATTAGTATGAGCAGCGATAAGCTTCTCTGCATCTGCCTTATGAACAGAAATTGGTTTCTCAACCAATGTGTGAAGGCCATTATTCAAAGCATCAATACCGATTGTTGTGTGGAAATAGTGTGGAGTTGCAACGATAACAGCATCAACCTCGCCAGAACGAATTAATTCCTCGCTTGAAGTATAACACTTATACTTATCCTTATAGCGTTCTAGCTTTTCTGGAACAATATCACATACCGCAGTTACGCGAAGGCGAGCAACCTTGCCTGCCTCAATATTTCTAATATGTTCTGAACCCATATTACCTAGACCAATAACGCCTAGGCGGACCTCTGTTTTAGCACTCATTTTATTTCTCCAATTAATATTTAGTACTTGTTAATTATAAAAATTATCTAATTCTTTCCTCAAACGGAATTGTTACATCATATTCGTCTGCCAGACTTCTCATTTCCTGAGCAAGGATAGAACTCTTTGTTTTTTCATATTCAGCAAACAAATCGAACATTCGTGCACGAGCCCACTCTTTACGGATAATTGACTCACCCTTTTTCACATTTGGATCATCAATAGGAAGCTCAAAAATCATATCATATTTCTTTCCATATGACTTACCTTTTGCTTGGAAGGTAACAGACTCAACATCCTTTTTCACGCGACCGAAGATATATAGAGGGGTATCCAAATATAGGTGGGTTGTATTGCGAGGGGCAACCACTGCAGCAGAAGGACTATCAAAAATAAAAGATACATCAGTTAACACAGGTCGTGCTATTGAAGTAAAGACATTCATTGCTGCTGAAGTTGTTTCAAAGCGATCTTTTACCATAGTTGCAGGGCCGCCACGATTTAAGAAAGAAAGCATTGACAAAAGATAATCATTATTACCCTTACGACCAGGAGAAATGGAGAACACAGAGGCATTACCACCATTCATTTGAGAAAAGGCACTAATAATTTCTGTATCCTGAGTTATCTTACCTTTAGTTGTTGAGCCATCTGTCAATAATATAACAAGAAGAACACGATTTGGGTCTGTAGGCAAATCTAGGATATCTTCGATAGCTCGGAAAATATCAGTATTACCCTTTGCTTGAATACCATTAATAAATTGATTTGCCATAACCTTAGCGCCTGGCTCAGCCGCAGACATCCATGCATTAGGCAAGCATAGAGAGCTTTCTTCATTAAATGCCATAATATTAAAGCGATCTGAAGGTTGAAGAGCATCAACAAGTTTCTTTAGATTTTCGCGTACAATACCGATACGCAAAGAACCAATACTTTCAGAGGCATCCTGAACAAAAAGAACATCACGATTAATTACAGGAAGATCGGTTTCACTTTTACGTGAAATATCGACACGGAAATATATATAATCATCGGAGCTTAGAAATCCTGGTTTATACACTGTTAATTGAGGCTTCAGTACATCCTCAATAGGTTCAGGAACTATTTCTGGTTCAGGAACAGAAATGACACGATTTTTAATATCACTTGTTGTTTCAGAATTTGCTAGAGCCTCTTCACTGATTAGATGTAAAGGCTCTGCTACCTTAGTATTCTCAATATACTTCTCTGCTCCCTGCACACCCATTGGTTTAGCAGATGGAACAAAACTAGGCAATTCAACAAATTCTACTGAGCTTACAACAACTGGTGGTGTTTGGAAAACGACATCTGGTGCATTCTCAAAGCGTTCAATTTTTGGGACCTCGATACGTGTCAAATCTGCAAGATCGATATCAGCCACTGCCTTACGATCAATTTCCACTACATCGATACGAGGGAGCCACATTTCTGGATTTGGCTTATAATCAACTTCATCAAGCTCTACTGTTTTAGATCCAGTACCAGGAAGGAACTTATTTGCAATATTTTTAGCTTGGAAAACGGATTCTGGCATAGGCTGAGGTGTTTCACTATAATCCCCAGTCTCATCCTCACTATGAAAAGCCTCTGCTATTTTAAGATTCTCAGCTTCTATTAATTCTTGTGTTTTTTCAACATCAACAGTTATTGGTGGAAATGATTTAGAATCAATATCTACTTTTGGTAAATTTGCATTTTGGAAGAGAGTAATTTTAATATCACTCACAGAAGCAATTCCAAGGAAGTGAAGCAACAAGGATACAACAATAGCACCAGATGCAATTGCAAGTTGAAGTGTTGTTCCAGCGTCTTCATTGCTATAATGTTTTTTATTTCTTTGATTATTCATAAATTAATTTACCTCCGCAGCGCAACGCTTAGCTTCTTCACTATTTGGATACATACGGATTAAATCTTCTCGAACACTTTTGGCCTCATCATTTCTGCCTTCCTCCTTAAGCAAGGAAATAACCTCCTCCATAACTGGAGGTAAAAGTGTATCATGAGAGAAAAGCAATGATGCTGCAGTTAGCAGGCGTATTCCTTCATTGCGTTTCCCTTGTGCAATAGCAGAATGTCCATGGCCAATGTATGAGTAAATTCTCAACTCATTAAATTCTGGCATATCAACACTAAGGCGAGCAGCCTCTGCAAAGCGTTCTTCTGCCTCGACGAAATTCTTTCTTTGCATTAACAATTCGCCAAGAAGGTAACAGCATTCAATATAATCACGTGTTTTGGCGTCACAGCTAAGAGCATTTCTATAATATGACTCTGCTTCATTATTTTTACCAGCACCTTTAGCTGCTTTTGCTGCAAGAGCCCAACCCGTCTGCTTCCAAGCATTTGACATATTAGCATCTGAAGCAAGTTTTACAGCGGCCTTCTCAGCATCACCCCAAAGCTTTCTATCAATAAGGCTTCTACTTAACCATGCTAAATGCTGTGGAGAGAAGGATTCTGCCACATTATTATCTAGGAGCTCCTTCATCATGGCGATTGATTCATCTTCCTTCTTTTGTTTTTGAAGAACAATGGCAAGCATAAATTTTGCTTGCTGCTCTGAATCAACAGACAATTTATAGGTCAAGGCTTTGCGGAAATTCTTTTCTGCTTGTACTAGCTCACCTTTTTCTGAAAAAAGAGAGCCGGACCACAAATATGCCTCACCTGCGTATTCTGATTGAGGATATGCTGAATAAATTAGTATGAAAGCATCAAGGGCTTCAGTATTGTTACCACGGCGGTTTTCTTCTACAGCGATATGATAAGTTGCAGCAGGGACATTAGGATCTCCGGAATGCTCCTTAACAAAGCGCTTCAATAGCCCTAAAGCACGTTCATCTTGGTCTATAGTCAAAGAATGTGCTGCGAAGAATAGAGCATCTGAAGCAAACGGACTCTTTGGATATTTTTCTGAAAGCTGGAGAAAAGCTGAAACAGCTTCTTCTCTTTGTCCTGCGGCACGATAGACACAGCCTATACGATAAATTGCATCATCGGCATATTCCCCATTAGGGAATTCATTAGCAAGCATGCGATAATTTTGCACTGCTAGCTCTGTTTTCTTTGCTTCTGAAGCAGCTTCTGCCATTAACCAAAGAGAATTCTCCCTATACTGTGGCAAATTTACTATTGGGCGAAGAATATCTATAGCTTCAGCATACATTTCTTTATTGTAATATGCTCTAGCTAGATTATGTAAAGCCTTTTGTCCAAAAACACTATTTGAATCAACTTGATTGATTGATTTGTATATTTCTATGGCTTTATCATAATTTGAGACTTCAAAGAACGCATTTGCTGCCACGTATCGCAATTCAGCAATCTGTGGATTAGTAAATCCTCCACGAGATTCTAGAACACCCATTGCTGAAGCACTTGCTTCTGTGTACATACCAGTTAAAAAATATGACCAAGCTAATTTGATATACACATCATTTAGACGTGGATCTTCAGGGAATTTACTTATCAGTGCAAGATAGTCATTCGCTGCATCACGATACTTCTTCATAGCAAAGCGAACAGAACCAAGGTAGAAATAACTTTCTGCTTCAAGGGATTTAGTTGGCAGATTTGAAGAAATTGCTTCCTTCAATAGTTGCTCAGCACGCTGAAGTTGGTCTCCCTCTAAATTAGCTAACAAGCTACCTAGTGCAACCTTTGCATATGGAACATAACGACTGATAGCACACTCCTTAAGAAGTCTGTCAAAATCTTTAATAGCCTCAGAAGTCTTGCCCTGCCTTGCTAGAGCACTACCATGCAAATACAATGCCTCTGCTAAAATATCCTTATCAAGGTTTTTCTTAAGCAAACTATCGGAGATTTGCTCTGATTCATCCACCTTATTGATATCTAATAGCATTGAGGCAAGCTTTAATAGAGCCTCTGTATTATACTTTGATTCCTTATGCTTAGCTAATACATAAAAAACCTTGCACGCACCCTGCTTATCACCAGAAAGTCTTAAAGACTCACCTAGTTTACAAAGCAAAGCATCATTACCATTAGCATTAGGATAATCCTCTAAATAGCGAGCATATTCACTTGCAGCTTGCTTATAGAGCTGACGATTATATAGACCTTCTGCAAAAAACAGTCTATCTTCACTTGACAAGACATCTGCTCCATTTAAAGTAGTGCTCATACCCAAGGCAAGCACTACCCCATATGCGAGAATTGCTTTTCTTTGAAAATTATTATTCATACTTTTTGTGCAAATTTATTTATGCATTATAATTGCATACAACACTGTAATTCAATCACTTATATGATACTAGAGCTTCTACTTAATTTCTGTTGGAGCAACATCAGCTTCGTAGCTAGCACCATTATCTGCATTCATATCTGTTGCAAATGAAATCTGCCAAATATCTGCTTGTCGGCAAATATCAATTACATTTAACACGTCTGCATAATCAGTTTCTTTATCTGCACGAACGACTACAGGATGTCCCTTATAAATACTTGAAAGCTTTCTACATGTATTTAGGAGCATTTCCTCTGTATACACTACTTGGTTAATAGTGATAACACCATCTTTATCAATATTGATGATAATTTCACCAGGTAGGCGCTCTGGCATCGTGCCTGTTTCTGCTGTTGGCAGTGCTATATCAACCTCATACTCCCACTGAGAGAAGACAGAAGTTGTTACAAAAAAGCAAAGCAGCAAGAAGACCACATCCATCATAGATGTAATCTGAAAGGAAGGCAATTCAGCTTTTTTATTTGAACTAAACTTCATTACTAGACCTAACCTTGTACGATAGTAGAAACAACCTCATTTGCTGCACGTTCAAGCTCTGAGATACGCTTTTCTGCACGGCGGCGGAAAAATGCATAGCAAATCAAAGCAGGGATAGCAATGCAAAGACCTGCAATTGTTGTAATAAGAGCTTGAGAAACACCCTGTGCCAAATAAACTGGCTTAGCAGCTGCAATGCTTGAGCCTAATGCACTAAATGCCTTTAGCATACCTAAAACAGTACCAAACAAGCCAACCATTGGTGCAACTGTTGAGATATCAAGTAACCATTGTGCTGTTCCATTAATCTTAGAAGCTTGACGCTCACCCTCACTAGCAACTAAAGCATCCAAAGCTTGAATATCTGTCTTTGTGTTGAAAAGCACCTTTGAGATAGCAACCTCTGCAACGAATGAATATGCACAAGGTTTATCATCACAAAGATTACGTGCTTCAACTAGCTGACCAACACGAATCTTCTCAACAACATCGCGGCTAAGTGCTTTTGGCACAATTGCTTCTGAACGTTGTGCGATCAATAGATAAATAATTGTTGCTAATGTAAAAATTGAAATAGCAACAAGTATCCACATAACCCAACCACCAAAAGCAAAAATTTCTCCAATTGTAATTGATGGTGCGGACTCTACTGCCTGTGCCTCAACAGCTTCAGCGTTAAGACCCGTTGTGATAGAAACAAGGAACAGCCCAATAAAAGCTGTTAATTTATTTTTCATAGTTTATTCTCCGATAGTTTTGTTAAAAAATTGTTTAAATTGTACCATTTTTAAATATTAGAAACAACATAAAAGACACAAATACTAGGTAGCACTACCACCCTATAAATAAGCATTATTTTCAAACCTTCTATGGAATACAATTTGTTTTTGAAAACAATGCACCAAACTTTTATTTTTACATATTTCTGCCAATTATCCATACAACAACAAAGACAATCAACAGGAAAATATCTAAACCTATATGACTTCTATATCGTCGCTGTTGTTTTTTTACTTTATTTCCAGTCAAATCATTGTTATTAGCAACAACAAGTCCCATAAATCGGCTCTCAACCGAATCTGGAATTTGAGAAAAGTCCCCTTTAACTTTTCTTCGACGCCCGCCAGAAAAACCTGGTTCGCCTAAAAAACCACTATACCTATGCTTCATTATTAATATTATTATTCAAAAAAAATTATGGAATAATTATTTCACGGCCTTCAATGAGAGGCTCTCCATTCTCGATTCCATTTGCAGCTCCAATATCAAGGCTTCTGTTGGGATCGCCATATACATCACGAGCTATAGACCAAAGAGTATCACCGCGTTTTACTTTATAGGTACGATTAGCATTGGATGGAAGAGGAATTGCAGTAACTGCACCCCCGGAAGAGAGAGTATCAATAATTGAATTCAAGCGTTTGTTTCTGACTATTTCTGCATCGCGAGCCTCTTCAACTCTTGCCATCAGCTTCTTGCTTAATTCAATCTCATTCTCAAGCTCTGAAATCTTATTATTTAATTCGCGAATATGTAAAATGTAGTTATTTATTTTGCGTTCCCTATCTTCAATTTGAGTTTCATCAAAGCGATTTGAAATTTGTTTACGGGCCTTTTGAATTCTTTCCTCAACTAGATCCTTCTTTTCCGAATTTGGTGATAACTCTAAATATGCCTCATAGTTTGCCAATGCTGCATATGGGTCTGATGGAGGCACATCCTGCAATAAAATTGCATAGTGTAAACGAGCCAACGAATTTGTTGGTTGAGCAACAATAATTTTTTTGAAAGCACTTCTAGCACCAACCAAATCACCAGACTTTTGTTGCTCAACAGCAGCCAAAAAGGCTTCATCAGATGCAATCATTGACTCAATACTTGCTGTAGAAGATTTTTCTTTACACCCTACAACAAAGAACAAACACATTAAAATTCCTAGCAAAAAGACGCTTGTTTTATTCTTATTCATTATCCACCCCATGGGTCAGTCAAATTTTATTAAACCAAATATTTGCTACAACTATATCAAATTTAGTTCGTTACAACCACAGTTTTTTCAACAAATCTTTGTTGTCGAACAGTACCAAAGGTTTGGCAAACAACTAAACGAACCTTATGGCGACCATTCTTCACCTCTGTAGAATTCCAAATAAATCGTTTACCGCTTCCCACAACTTTACCATCAACAATCCAATAATAACGATTTTTAATGTCGTGTTTCACAACTTTATCATCTATCGCCAATATTTGTTTACCTGAAATCTTTTGTGGAATTTCCTTCATCGCCACATTAAATTTTTTTGCCCACGGCTTCACAAGAGGATCGCCCATTGCTAATAATTGGTATGGACTAGCTACAGACAAATAGTAGCTTTCAATCGCTGTGCAACCATTTAGGTAGTGAGCAAAAATAACTGCGGAAGGAAATTTTGACCAAATTGCATATGGTTCAGTAACAGTGCCGGCAGAAAAGCCAGCCCCAGCCTCTAACCATTTTGTTATTTTTGTATGACCGCCCTCTCCAAATGCAGCACCAAAGCTTGTAAGATGATCAGCAAAAGCCCCCTTTGCAAGATGCATCTGATGTGGTTTAACAAATCGATTACCTGTCATATATCCCACAATTAAAAGATTTGTGGCAGGGGGTATATTTTCTATTTCTACTTTTACTTCAGGCACAAGAGATAGCAAGCTTTCTGCTATTGGATATTCCCAAAGACGACATTTCGTACGCACATCTTCATTTGTTTCAAAATAAAAAGTCCCTGTTGGTTCTGTATAATCAGCAGACGCCATACTTATAACATAGTTTTGAGCCGCATCATACGTCATACCTCTTGGGCCAGTATATGAAAGCATCATTGCAGGCAAAGGCATTTTATTTGCAAGTTTAACTCTTTGCTCCTCAAAAGACAAGGATGGCAGGATATGACCTTTATCATCTACAGGACCTGCAAACAAATTGGAGAATTGCTCACCAGAATTTATTTTCTCATAAGAAGGAAATTCATTTCGAGCAAAGACGGCTCCTGTAATTGAGGTTTCTGGGCTAGTTGTCAAGGTTGTTGGGAAATCACAAGAGATGGCAACTGCAAGAATTTGGGATTCCAAACCACGCTTTACAAGCTCATTTTGAAAAGGCTCCCAAATATATTTAGTAAAATTTTCTTGGGAAATTTTAATTAGTGTTTTGGGGTCAAAAACATCATTAGGTAGTTCAACCTTAAATATATTTGACTCAGGCACACCACGCAGCTTGCTATAATAATTTGCAAGCATTATAGAATCGATTGAGCTATCATTAACTAATATAGCAAGCTCATGTGGGCCCATTGAAAACGCAAAAAAAGCACTATGCGCTAGCACCCATATTAAGGCTAGCTTCATAATGCTTTTTTTAACGATTGATGCCAAAAGGTTTGGCATTTTATTTTTTACCCATTACACGATCAGCATACTCGCCTGTACGTGTATCGATACGAATCCAATCGCCTTCATTTACGAAGATAGGTACTGGTAGCTCATAGCCACCATCAACTGTTGCTGGCTTCATTACCTTACCAGCTGCAGTATTACCCTTTGCTCCAGGCTCTGTAGCAATAACCTGACGCTCAATAAAGAATGGAAGCTCAATATCAATTGGTTTACCATCTAAGTAAAGAACCTCGCACTCGATATCATCAACAAGGAAAAACTTACGCTGACCAAGAACTGACTCAGGAATTTCTGCTTGCTCATAGTTTTCATCGACAAAGATATAAACATCACCATCTGCATATGAGAAATTCATTGTCTTTGTCTCTAAGTCTGGCTTATCAAATACATCGTTTTCGCGGAAGTTCTTAACAAACGTATTATCTGTTAGAAGGTGCTTCAAACGGCATGTATAGATTGACTGGCCTTTTCCTGGCTTTGTGAACTGATATTCTGTAATAACATAAGGCTGGCCTTCAAACATTACCTTTAGGCCCTTACGTAGATCTGATGCTGTATATGGCATATATGCTCCTATTTATTTAACAAAAAAAGTGCTTTTTATTATACTTGAAAGAAGCTTTTGGGTCAAGAGTGATTTAAATCTACTTGAATTTGGGAAAATTGTAGCGGAATTATATAATTAACAACCTTAATAAATCAAATAACTTGCACACTCTATGTAAGGTATGTTAATATAAAACAAGAAAAAAAGATTTTTCTTTAATGGAGTGAAATATGAAAAAATTAACCGCAATAACAACTATCTTATTACTACTAACACAAATAAGTGCTCAAGCAGCCTGGACATATGTAGAAAACGAAGGCACCAATACAGTAAATGGTCAAAAATACCCATATACAGGAACAATTTCTGATGGGAATTGGGAAATTTATGTTTATAGACCTGTTGAAGGCTCTGATGAATTTTATTTAGGTACAGGTGGAAAAGGTTATTCTGCCAGAATCGCAGGTTCAGGCGAGCTAGACCTTTCAACATTATATGAAGACACACTTGCTGCTGGCACACCAGTTAAAATTGTAAATGTTGCTAAAAGTGCATTTTACAATATAGGAGGAAATCTAACAGAGCTTTATCTCCCAAATACTGTCACGAATATTGGATATACAGCTTTTGAGAGATGTGATAGCCTTAAATCTTTGGATTTGTCAAATACAAAGATACGTTCAATTCAAGGTTTTGCATTTTGTTGGGGCCAGAGTCTGACAGAAATTTGGTTGCCAGAAACATTAGAGTATATTGGTGCTTGTGCCTTTAGAACAATGCCAGGCTCAGGTGTTGTTCATTTTGCAGGTGATGTTCCTCGCCTTGAAAGAACTTCAGAAACAAATATTTATGGAACTCAATTTTGGGCTTATGTTTCCCAAGGACATTTCCAAAATGTATTCTGTGGAAGCAATGGAAAGCAGTGGGCATTTTGTGTAAATGCAGAAAAATATCCAAACTGGAAAAATCTCCGTCTTACATCGCTCTATAATGAGGAGAATCCATTCCCAACAGGCGAGAATAATTGGATCCCTCAAAAGGTTCGTTATACAACTAATTCTGCTTATCAACCTCCTTTTGCAAATACTATGTGGACTCGTACTACTGATACAGACAAAAATGGCCGTATATATCTTATTCAAGAGGGTACAAGTGATGGAGTGCAGAAGGCTCGCCCTATGATTGGAGATGTAACAGTAGTTGAAAAGCGTTATTCTATTGAACACACAGTACCTGTATTTGTAGGAGCTATTTCATCTCCTGTTACAGTAACCTATACATTGGGAGATATGGTTACAACAAGACAGATTTCTGAGGATACTGTTTTAGTTTTCTCAAATGAGAATTTGCCAGAGTCAACAACATATGACTATACAATTGTTGTTGAGGGTACAAATGGCTATGATACATGGGATGGAACAGTTAATACTGTAACTCCTGATATTGTTCTAGGTGATTTTTCTTATGAACTTACAAAGGATGGAAAAACAGTAACATTTACTGCTGTTGTTGATGTATTGTTAACAGAAACAGGTACTTTGTCTCTTACAATGAATTCTGACGAAGTAGTAAATCTAACCATCGATAAAACAGGTACATACACATTTGTTCAGTCATTGCAGCTTGGAACTGATTATACTTGCACACTTGTTGGTGCAGCTGGCGTAGATACAGAATCTAAGAGTGTTGAATTTTTCGCAGAACGCTATAAGTGGGTATATACACCAGGCGCAGGTAAGAATAATAGTCAGCCATATACAGGAACAATTACTGATAAGAATTGGGTTCTTTATGTTTATCAGCCAGATGAAAATTCAAATGATTTCTATTTAGGTTGTGGTGGTAGAGGTGCAGGTGCTATAAAAACTGGCTCTGGAATTCTTGACCTGACACAGCTTCTTGATGATACAACTCTTGATGGTTATGCTGTTAATGTTGTTAATGTTGCTAATTATGCATTTAGAAATGCCAACATTGAAAGCATTACTCTGCCAAATAATGTTACAAATATTGGTGTTGGTGCATTCAGTGGTGTTATGCATAAAAAGGTTGATTTTACAAATACAAAACTTCAAAGTATTGAAAAATGGGCTTTTGAATGGAATATGCAACTAAATGAAGTGTGGCTTCCAAAGACATTAAAGCGATTGGGTGCATGTGCATTTATTGTTCTTGCTAATAATGGTGTAGCACACTTTATGGGTGATGTTCCTGTTCTTGAAACTACATCAACAACAGACGGAACAAACTATGCACCATATGTTTCTGGCAATATGGATAAGTATAGAAACTTTGACCCAGGTGAAAATGACAGATGGGTATTTTGTGTAGACAATAAACTATATCCAGCCTGGAATAATGTTACAGATACTACACATTACACTGATGAGAATCCATTCCCAACAAGCGAGAATGATTGGATTCCTCAGTCAGTGCGCTATACTGTTAACAGTAATTATAAAGCACCATTTGCTAAGACTTTATTTGGTCGTGAGGGTGATACAGCAAAAAATAGCCGCACATATTTGGTCTATGAGAAGCATGGTGAATTAGCAACAATATTGTTTATTAGATAAAAATAAACACCACCACTTCTCTCTTCATTATCCTCTACTCTCTAAAGATGGTAGAGGATAATTTTTATATTTATGCAAATATTGTTTTCTCTTAACTCACATCAAGTGTGTTTAAGCATTTGAATATTCTTGAGTGGTGGTGTGCAAGGGATTGATGGAGAGGCTCAAGAAGGCAAAGATTTAGCGAGCCGCCACACCTTGCCACAACTAGCCCCAACCGCGCCGGGCAACTCTGTGCCACCATCATCTTCACTATCCAACTGTAACCATAACTCAACATTCCACCATTTAGAGGGCACAAGTTGCAGAGAAAAATCACACAGTCCAAACAATCAGGCGTGCAAACAATCTCTTGTTATGCACGCCTATGCCGAAGCTATTTATTAGAACCTAATTTGTAGTTTTTGTAAAACTATCATAAATCTTTGTCAAAATAAATATGGTCTATATAGATAGGATTATTAGCCATATTTTGACTTAGAGGGCCTATATAGAAATATGCACCATAAATTGGTGTCTTTGGAGTAGGTACCATTGAATCATCATCCTTTACACGCATATCTGCTATAGGGAACGCAAACCATCCCTTAAAGCCGTTGACTGATGAGCCCTGATGAGCACCGAAGCAGGAATCGTCACCATGTGTCATTTCCTTCCATTCGGTCGAGCCTTCTGCCTTATAATAGAATTTCATTGGACCAGATGGTTTTCTATTGTTAAGAGCAGCACATGGGGTGGTCAAAACACTGTTAATATAGAAGCCTGCACTTGCCTTTCGGAAATCAAATGCAGTTGTTACGCCCGTAAGATCCATATAAAACTTCATGTATTTTGCTTCACCAACTAGACCTGCCTTCTCTACTGGCATGCCAATTCGAGCCTCAAAATTATTTCTCCATGCTGAAGGCAAAAATTCTGTAGACATAATCTCTAATGCTTTAGAGCCATTTACGCCCTTACCATCTACGAGCTTTGTCTTAATTGTACCTTTGTGTACAAGATCACTCCATTCACCATATAAGCCAGTGATTTTAATACTAGAGTCATCCTTTTCAAAATCAATAGCAGCCTTGGAGCTTACAGCTTTTGTAACCTTAACAGTTTCACGAGGCTTATTGATGTATGACATATATGTCTCAATTTCCTCTGGCTTATTTTCATCCATCACAAAGACGCGACCACCAAGTATTTCTGCACTATGGTAGCCTAGAGTTGATGGTGTAGAAGCAAAGCAAAGCTTTACACCAACATATTTTACCATAAAGTCATTCTTGTGGTCGTGTCCATTAACAATGGCTTTAATATCTCCTCTGCCCAAAATTGCAGCGAAAAGACCAGAATTTATTGCTGGACCATGAATTGCATTATCTCCATACGACCCAGTATGCTCTAGCTCATCCTTATTTTGCCATGCAAAATAGCTCTCTTGAAGAGGAATATGGAAAGCCATTAAGCCAGGAATCTTTGCTCCATTATGCTTCTCAAGCATTTCAGAGGCTTCAACATACCATTTAATTTGATTAAATTTAATAAAATCGTAATATGCAGCATCTGATCCACTAAACGGAAGGACCTTTAAAGCAATTCCCTTATGAATATTTCCTGCTATATAATGACCAGAATCAAGCAGCCAAACATTGTATGCGATTTTATTTGATTTAGAGGAATAGACTGGCAGCACGCAATTACCTACTCCATCAATATCGGTTGGCCCGCGTTCTGTTACACACCACTCAAAGCTCTCACAAATCTTTTGCTGTTCTTCCTTTGATAAGCCATGCTCATGGTCATGATTACCATAAACATGAGCCCAAGGGATTTGCTTCTGCTCAATATATCCAACAATAGATTTAAAGCAAGAGCGTAGCTTTTCCTCAGAGTACATAACACGCACAGTATCACCATTAAAGATAACTAAATCTGGCTTCTCAGCATCAACAAGATACTTGATGTTTGCTTGAACATTTGCTGGAATTGTATATTCCGTTGCATGAATATCACTTAAAACAAGAACACGGAATTTTCCATCCTTATTGAATCTTAATTCCTTTTTTGTTTTGAGTAAATCATTGATGTTTTCACCAAAAGCAGCACCCCCCAATAAAGCAGCTGCCATCAACCCAAGTATTATTTTTTTCATATTTTTCCTATCAATTTATTATTAGTTATTCAAAAGTTTTTTCTGCACCCTGATTATAGCTTTCAGGATAAGACACAACAATCTTTACAAATTTAGTATCATCAACAGATGAATCAACATCCAATACAAGAAATTCATCGCCTTCGGCTTTAACACTATCAGTTGCAGCAACCCAAACCTTTTGATTTAAATCTGTCACAACAAATGGTGTATAATAAGCTCCCTTGACTGGATTTGAAATAGTTATAGAGAATACTTGATTATCACCATTTCCTATAAACTCCAAGCCAGAGCCACTTCCAGACGAGCCAGCTTCTCCTGAGGCAGAACCAATTTGAGGAATTGTTAGAACAATATCCTCATCCTCTTCATCTTCAATTACGGTATCGTAATATAATCCACTGAAATTACCGATAGCACCTTTTCCTGTAAATCCTAATTTTGTAACACAATGTGCTGTGGAGCTAACAGGAAGCCAAATCGCACCAGTTGAGGCATCTTTGTAAAGTTCACCATCAATAAATAGCTGTGCCTGAGGTCCTAAATCTGATGAATAGTCAAACTCAATCTGATAGTCATACCATTTGTCTTCAGCCAAGGCAGGTCCAGTCAGTTGAATCCATGCTCCATTACAATAGACAAATGGATAAAGATTATCACCAACATATTTAAAAACAACAGCATATTGGACACCAGCCGGCGGCACTTCAAGTTTTGTTGCCGCAACAAACTTTACACGACCAATTATGCGTGCATCCTTACCTGATTTAGAAGGCTCTGTTGGCTTATAGATTAAAGGAACAGTGGAACTATTATTAAGCTCCAAATACTTTTCTCCATTCACATTAACCAACTCAGTTGCATCCTCTGAAGGTTTAATCCATTCACCTCCAGGGCTTGTGACCTCGCTAACATTTGTCCAAGAAGCACCTACATTGTAGCCTTCATCCTCAAATTTAACATCAAACCAGCCATCAATTGCTTGAGCAACGAAGCTACCAAGCTTTGTTACCTTTACATTTGAGTTATTATTTTCACACAAAATGAATTCATAAGAATATGTCTCACCTACGGATGTTGCAACATCATAAGAATAGGTTTGCTCGGTAGAGACATTTTCCCATTCTTTAACCTTTTGTTCTCCTAGGTATAATGACAAAGTAGCTGGAGCATCATTCCAACTTACATCAATAGATATTGATGCGTTTTTACCATCATCTGAGACCATAGTTGATGGAGCATCAAGAGCAAGTGGGAATCTAAATGTGGTAATTGAAATATTTGAAGAGGTTTGCTTTCCGTTTGACCCTTTTACAACAATCTCGCATGTGTACTCTGTTAATTCATTAAGGCTATCAAATGAGAAGCTAAAATCTCCCAATTTATTAAGAGTAGCTGTTACTTTGTCACCTGTATTGAGTGTTGCAGTAGCTGTGACAGAAGAAGAACCAGCACCCATATCGGTTAATGGTAATGTAAACGATATTGCATTATAGGTGATATCACTCACAATTGGAGATGCCACCACAGGTGCCGTATATTCTAATGTATTAAAAGAGGTCGTTTCTGTGGTAGTTGTGATAGAATTGCCATTTACCAATATAGCACGAACATAAAACACTCCATTATCGTGCAATCCAGAAACATTAATTTCTCTTGTGCTATCTGAAACAGCACCTACATCAATATCAGCAATTAAGGAAGAAAAATCGCTGAACTCAGAAACCTGAAGAGTTACATCAACAGCATTGCAATCGATACCAAAATCGGTAATAGACAATCCAATCCTTGCAGAAGTATACTCTGCATTTATCACATTTATTGATGCAGCTGGGGCTGTGGCTGCATTAGTTTTAAAGTCAACCTCTGCAGAAGAGCTTTCTGATTGACCATTAGTGATTGTCACTACAGCCTTATAGCCTGTATTATATGAAAGCTCATAAGGTGTGGTAAAAGCAATTGTTTTTGTTTCTGTGATATTCTCCTCTATAGTATACGACTTGACCAAATTTCCATTTAAATCAAAAATCTCAAGCATAACATCAGCAGATTCTCCAGCACCAATAGAGCTTACAACTATAGAGAAGCTTGCATCGCGATAGCCCACTGAAGTAAGAGCAAGATTTATTTCAGGAGTAGTTAATGACTCTGCCACAGTATATGTAGCGACATCACTCCAGACATCATAGCCAGTGCGCTCATTTATCAAGCGTGCGATCACATAAATCTTTTCACCAGGAATCATATCAACATTTGAAACAATGCATTCTTGAGCTTGCTCACCAATTTGAACCATTGATGAGTAGCCCTCATTCGTCCATGCTTCTGTATCAAATGATGAAAAAGGAATATTTGATGAATATAGCTTTAGGACAGAGTCTGAATCTACCGCCTTTGTTGTCACATTAGCAACTAAATTTAGACCTACCCTGCTAACAAATGGATTCAATTCAACTAGAACAGGGACATTTGAGCGAGTTCTTAAAATATGAGCACCATTATCAGGTGTACGAAGGCGTGACCAATCAGATTCATTGGATGTACTGGTTATGCCATTTGTATTCCACCCAAAGCCCATAGTATAGCTCTTCCATTGGTTATTGCCGTGCCCAGAAGGCCCTTTACCGCCAGTCCAATCAAAGACATAAACTTCAATTGGAAGCCAACCTGTTGCCGTTGGTGTATAGCTTCCTGCTCCGTATTTAGAATAATTACTGTTTTCAAATATCTTTTCTTCATCAATAAACAAGGTTGAACCATCATCAATAATTGATGCAAAATTATATGTTACGCCTGCCTCAAAATACATTTCGCCAAAATAGGCATAAGTTGTATTATTGCCCCACTTCCATTCTTTACCTGAATATGGGTTCACATAGCGATTTGTAAGGGAGTTACTGTCCTGGACATCCGCCATAACAGTTCCAGGTGTTACATCTATTACCGATTGATCTAATGAGTTAAAATCACATCCATAATCTGGTAATTTACCTTGTGCACAAGTATATTTAACTTTAGTTAAGCCAGAAATATAAGAGCCTTGATTTATTCCTAACGACTCCAATGCGGGCATTGTGATATTAGGCATTTCAATTTTAGTAGAATAGCCTAAATTATTTTTTATTATTGCATCAACGCGATATGTTATTTCAGAAGACATTCCAAAAACATTAAACGAATGTTTTCCTAATGAAGAAATAACATCTGAGCTCCAAGAAATTGTGGGCAACGCAGAAATTGTAGGGGTTAGCACAAGGCTAATAGAAGCAGAAGAGCTTCCTTCACCAAACATAGAAACATCGATAGTAAGTGTTGCATTATTTTCATCAACAGGAACAAGCTCAGCCGTGCAATCTGGTGCAATAGGATCTATTTGAGTTGTGACAGATGCTTTACGAGTAATAGTGGACTCGCCAGCAACCAAAGTTACTTGGCAGTAATATTTAGTATTTGGCTGCAAGCCTGTAAAAATATTTGTAATAGTTGTTGGTGCTTCGGTAATAGTAGCCGTTTTCACACCAACAGGGTTTGAGAAATCTTCTTTATCTGAAACCACAATAGTTAGTTCTGCAGAATTAGATTCACCAATTGTTGGCACCTGCACAACAACAGAAGCAGAATTGTGGGACACCTCGTCAAAGCCAATAGTTGCATTAGCACTTTCAGGAGGCTCTGTGCTAAATGTAATCATTTCTAATGGCTGAATATCTACATCAATTGCACCTGAGGTTACAGCATATTTCTCACCACCTACTACACGATAGATTTTATCAAATTCAGAAGAATTATTTGTGAATTTAATATTTTGATTTTTAAATTCCTTTGTGGAGGTATTGATAACGGCAAAATAAGTGCCACTCTCCTCTGTATCCCAGCGGCGGACAGTGAGCTCAGCACCCCAATATCCACCAGATACAACAGTACTTTTTGTTGCTGGCAATGCTAGAAAATTCTGATTAAATTCTCGCACAGGCTTAGCATTGTTTCTTCCTAAATCATAACCGAACAAATATCCAATCATTGTTGGATCGCATATAGCCATAGACCAAAGCTCAGAAAGCATGCAGCCGCGACCTGCTTTTTCAAAATCAGCTGTATAATAGCCTAAGATGTGAGTGCCATTTTCATCTTTCAAAGCATTTTCATTTAGTGAATGATGACGAACAAAGAATAGGTCATCAGAAGAGTTACGCCATGATTTATCATAGCCACCTACAACCGTGTAAACGCGGTTGAACGGATATGTCAAACCAACATTCTTTAAATTTGCATAATTCTGTGGGTCATCTGTTGGAGTTGTATGGAAAAACTCATAATTACCCCAAGTTGGCCATTCTCTCTTCAAGCAATATTCATTATAATTCCATGTAGCAGCACCCACACTGATAGCGGACTCACCAGACACATTAGCCCAAGTATCATTATTGGCGACAGTACCACCCCACCAGTTATATGCATACTCACCTGTTTCTGCAGGGCATGAGGTATAAAAGGACTTTGCATTTGCCACACCATTCTCCTCAAGATATTTTTGCATCTCATTGAAGAACTCTACACGCTTTAGATACCACCAAGCCATATATTCTTTATAGATATCTGAGTTCATTCCTTGATCAGCGATATAGCGGCGTGTTACTGTGGCAGAGTCATACCCCTTTTCTTGACAGAAAAGTGCAACTGTATTCTCATGGAAGCTTACTGGCATCTGACCACGAGAGCGAACCCATGAGCCTAAGAAATTTGCTTTATCCTTAAAGCGAATAATTGTGCAATCAAGAACCTTCTTAAAATCCTCATGAGCTGCGGCTGACGTAATATCAACCAAACAATTCTCTTGATAATCTTGGTTATTAAATCTAGCATCTGTTTTAGTATCTATAAACAATGGCTTTACTAGCTTTTTATTACCTAAGCTATCCCATGCACCACGGCCACCAGCATATTCATAAAGAGGGAAAAGATTGTGTCCCTGCTCACCCATAACAGTTACGACCTGCTCCCATAAGCCACGCATTTCATAATTATAATTCATCCACCCATCACCATAATTATTATAGGATGGATCCCAGTATTGACAATAACCAAACTCAAGCAAATCGCGTGAATATGTATTCATACCAAGCGCACTCATCAAGCGACCTTTATTGCGATACCACTGAACCGGATCATCAAATGATGCATGGCCACCATCGTCAGACATTTCTTCACGGAAGGTAACTACACGGCGAGGGGTATCACCTTTAGGATAAGTGATTTTTGCTTTTAAATTTTCTTCATCATTGATGTGATAGAGCTTAATTGACTTTAGGGCAACACCATGAGAAGACTTTTGGTCATCCTGAGGGAACAATGCAAAGGCAATATCGAAGCCTTCAACACTTGTATCCATACGAGAGCCTTGTTCATTGTATGTAACAGCTTTTTCAACAAGGTACATCACTTGTTCTATTTTCTCAAAGCCTTGAGTCAATGGAATTTCATAACTTTCTGGGAAATTCATTACATACGGAGGAGAAAGTGCATCACCTACTGTGATACCGGTGTGAAAGCCACGGCGTGTTGGTGCACCACGATTTATGATAGTAGAGGAACGTGGAGCATCATCTGGATATTCAACAACAAACAAATATGGGTCTGAAGGAACGAGATTTTTCCCTTTACCGATGCGCCATGACATATAAGCACTAGATTCATTGCCATTTGAGGTTTCGCTTGTTTTTACATGGTGCATCACAATACATGCTTGCCCAAGAATATTTGACACATAGGAACGCCCAGCGGGAAATTCACGGAATGAATGCTGAGTATCTGTTGCACATTCAATAGAATCAACAAGAGTTAAATCACCATACGTTTCAAGTCCAGGAACAATCTCTGCTATAACAGAATTTAAAGCATAAAAAACAACTACCAAAACGAGAACTATATTGAGAATAAATTTCATAAAAACCCCCTTAAGATATTCTTAATAAATAATACCAAAATTCAGCATCCCGCAACAAGTGTTTTTTTAGGCAAGTCTGAGGACCGCAATGTGTCAAAATAAAAGACACCGAAAAGAAAAATGAAAAAAATAAGTTCAATGCCCATATTTCAAAAATGATGACACTATGAGATAATGGGATACTATGAATGCAGTATATTCTAAAAATTTCATGAAAACATACA
>JAFUOX010000071.1 GCA_017481725.1 Kiritimatiellia bacterium
CTGTCAAACTATAAAAAAAATGGAACTGTTTAGGTGTTGAGGCTTGGAAAGTTTGACAGTTTGCGAGTGGGCGAGTTGGAAAGTTTGACAGTTGGGGGTCTAGGGCGGCAAAGCCACCCTCATCTTCACTCTCCATACTATCAAACTGTCAGCACGCAAAGGGCTGTAGCCCCTTTCTCCAATATCTTCCCAAACCTCTCCGCGTCTCCGTTCTCCCCAGCCTCCGTGTTAGGCGAAAGCAATGAGTGAAACGATTTAAACGCTCCCGCTCTGTGGCCATCGGCGAAACGCGGAGCACACGTAGTGTGTCCGTGTTAGGCGAAATCAACAAGCAACGCGACTAACGACAATTAGCTTTCAACGTTTGATTGTCTCGCGTCCGTTCAACGTCTAACGTCTCGCATCACAACAAAGCACTAGCACAAGGACAATCACCCGACACCATGGAACGAGAAGAGCCAATTCATTAACTGACACAGTCAATGAATTGGCTCCTTGTGAGGCACTCTATTTGCAATAGCAAAAGCAGAGCACTGTTTAGTTTACGGCTCTGGTGCGATAGCACTAGCTTGCTGTAAACGGATAATATGATTATTACTTCATCAATATAATAGTTGGTTGCAAGCAATCATCACTTAATACTTTTATTACACCTGTACCCTCAAACAAATTGTCATCTACAAATTCTGCATTTGAGAGCGATGAACCATAAGTACCACGAGGAACAGAAGCTCCATTTACCATTAGCTTGCCAACCTTTACCTCCTCGCTTGTTGCTAAATCAAGCTTACTATAACAAGGAAGCCAATCACGTTCTTCCAGATAAAGCGTAGCTCGAGTGTTAAACGGATTTTGTCCAGTAATACTTACCTTTCCTCCTGCGTAAACATATACATCATTTTCACCAAAGGTCGCAGCATTCTTCATAATTAGGCTACCACAATTTACATAAACACCGCCAGACAATTGATCCAATGGTTGGTATAATTCAAGTTTTCCACCAGCAGATTTTACCAATCCATTTGAGCCCACAATTCTGCACCCGATTTTTGCTGGAGAATTATTTTGGAAGCTTGAATAAACATATCCAGTTATTTCACCAAAATCAAGAGTTCCACTTTCTGTATTTGGATCATCCAGTTTACCAAATTCTGAATTATGTGGCATTGTCAAATACCCAGAAAGAATCTTAATGGTTGCATTTGGCTCAGAGAAAACAACCTTGCGTTCTTGATAAAGAGAAAGGGAAATAAACTCTGTCCCATCTGGGAAGCTTTCCTCTTTAGGATTGTCCCACTTATCAATAACGCGGAAATTACCCGATGAGCCCCTTGTTGTAACGGAGTTGGTTAAGCTAATCTTTCCTGTAGCAGTATCTCTTATTGCAATAGAATGTGTCTCTGCTTCAATATTCTTGCTAAAGAATTGGAGCACCTGATAGGAGCCATCGGGAGAAGTCCAAACACCTTCTGGCGAATTAACCACATACATTGAATTTGTAAGTAAAGGGTATGCAGAGCCAGCATTATCTTCAGTATTTATATCAAATGCAACAGAACCACCCTTCCTTACTACAAGATTTGTTATCGTGGAAGTTACATTTGGATATGTACCAGGATGATGCTTTGCAACCTTCGAGACTAGGCTACCCATTGGACCACTTGATATTTCCAATGTATCTGTTTCCAAATAATCCTCTCTAATACCTGTTGCAACATACGCATTATAAGAAGCACCGCCCAAAGGACCTTCGTTTAGTAGCTGCAACCGTCCTCCGTCTAAGATTATATGAGAAGGGAATACATTTTTCCACTCATTTGTCGTTGCTCCGTATTGATATCCATTATGCCAGCCCGTTTGAACATTTGCACCCAGACGGCGTTCTTTGTTTGACATCCATGCACCGCCGATTATCAATTCTTTTGCATTATAAAGATATGTGCCACCTAAAAATAGACCTGCACCACCATAATTTCCTTCATGAGGGCCATTCATAATTTTCCATGTACCTGTGAATGATTTGGTATTTACATTTCTATGCGTCATCAATGTATTAGCATAAATTTCTATAATTCCAGAGCCAATAACATCTCCATAAAGCCTAAATTGTCCATCAGTAAATTCTGCCCCACCACCATACCACTCAACACGAGTAGCAGAAAGACGATGCTCATTAACCGTCAGTGTTGACGAGAAATCAATAAGCATTTTTTCTCCACACATTCCATCAATAACTAAATCATTCTCCATTGAAACAGGTCGATTAAATGCTATCCATGGATTACTAATTTTTCCTGGCAAACGTATCCACGAGGCTGTTCCATCAGAGGTTTTAAACGTTAGTGACCCAGAGGATCCAAGTGTTACTTTTCTATCGTTTGTAGACAAATCGCCTACCCCCAAATATCCAATCGTTATGTCCTCCTTCAAATTGATTGTTCTATCTCCTGAGAACTCTCCATAAATCATAACGACATCGTCTGGATTATTTGGATAGTCGCTAGTACCTAAAATTCTCTCCCATGACTCTGCCTTATTCCAATCAAAATTACCATCAGCACTACGGACGAACAAACCTCCTTTAATTGTTTCTCGTGCAGGAGCAACAATTAGTATACCAGTTTCCTTTACTGTTCTTTCTCCTGTTATACTGTCATTTGCTATAAGTCTGAATATGTTGCAGCCTGGTTCTAATGTACTTACAACATTACCATTAACATTAATTACTGAATTTGTATTCCAGCTATAGAACTCTGTGCCTATTGCTTCTGGAAGCATTATTTTATCTCCAACAAACAATACCTGTGTAGATAGGCTTGAGATTGAGTCAAGTCCGACAACTGATGAGCCAACAATAAAGGTTGTCAAATACTCATTAGAATACTGTTCTTCACCCCAAAGGCAATCAACAACAATCTTTAACTCATGTTCAGACCCTTTTGCACCACTCCACTCTGTAGAAAAAGAGGAAAGTGTAGTCATATTCTCAAAAGTTTCAATCACCCTTCCGTCAACATAGAATGCAACATTATAGGTTGTGCCTGGAGTCATCTCAATAGAACTAATTGAGAGCACAACCGAATTATTTTCTCCAGACACTGATGAAATTTGAGACATTTTTACAGGAGTATCGGTTGTGGAAAAAATTTCTGTCAAAGAAAAATTCTCAACTCCCCAGAAATTTACAATCTTACCTCGAACATAATAGGTTTTAGCTGGGTCCAAATTAGTAGCCGTAATTGATTTCTTTATAGGAGCACTAGTTACAAATGCTTCACCAAAGGTAAGTTTTTCTGAGAAATCCTCTGTCTCTGACACCTCTAATGAAATTGTTGCATTTTCTCCACCTACACCAAATTCAGAGACAGACAGATCAAATGTAAATGAAGTAAAGCTTCTAGAAAGAGCCTCTATTCCACACACAGGTGTACCAGGCAACAAAGTTTTGAAATCGATTGGGTTGCTACGAAATGTTGAACCTAAATTATTTACGACAACTGCACGAGCCCAATACATACAATTAGTTGAAAGGCTCGGAATCCCAACAGAATATTGACCAATATCTGAAATTTGTGAGCCATAAGGAATTGATTGTATAGCACCAGCAAAATCTGGTGTTTCACTAATTTCTATGGACAAATCTGCTATTTCTGCTCCAGTTCCTAGGCTATCAATTGTAACCACACAAGTTGCATTTGTGTATTGAACATCTGCTACAGAAATAATAGCTGTTGCAGATGTTCCTGAGGAAACAACAGGAGTCCATTGTTCAAAATTTCCGTTGTATTCGCCACAACAACATATTGTAAACAAAGGGTAATCTCCTTCAGCACATTCAATAGCAACTACACCCGTTTCTCCTGCAGGAATATTTACTGTTTGGGATGCATTTTGCCAAGAGGAAGGATCGCCTAATATGCCCGTTGTTGAGCCAAAATAAATTGTAGCAGAAACATCTGAAACTTCAGGAGCAGTTATATAAAAATCAACTCCTGTATCTGTTAGTTTAAGATCAGTTAGTATTCCAAAGGTTTCATCTGTGATACAGCGAAGAAATGTCATTGAGCCATCGTCTTCAATCTTATTCCAAGAATCCTTTGGTGACATAGTTGTAACACCATTAGTATTCCAAGCAAGACCCAAATCGCGCCCCCAATCACCACCATTAGGACCCTTACCACCATTCCCATCACCAACACGAAACTCTACATCATACCATCCTGTTCTAGCTGGAGTAAAATTACCTACAGCAAAAGCATCCCAAGTTGAGTTGTTAATTATTACCGAATCACCTATTTTCACATAGCCGAAATCATCAAAATGCTTACCAAAAACATATTCGATATCTTTGACAAACCACATTTGTCCAGCATAACCGAAGGTAGTATTTTGAGTATTGTAGTATGTTGTATTACCAGTCCATTCATTATAATAGCCAACATTGGGAGCATCATTATCATTAGGGACATAAATATTTGCCATTACTGTTCCAGGCACGCGTTCAAGGTCTACTGTTGGTAAAGCATCAGTTGCATTATTTTGAAGATTTAATTTACTCTGGAGTAAGCCAGCACGATATGTAGTATCTGCAAGAGTTATTACACTAACGGAACAAAGTATAACTAGTAAAAATTTTTCTAACAATTTCATATTTAACCTCACAAGTATAATCATATATAAACTAAATTTTACTGTGGTTAAATAATACCATAAGCAACCATATATTTGTCAAGAAATTTCACTTAAACACATACAAGTGCTTGGATAAGCAACTAGAATACAGGGCATTATAGAGCCGGAGTCATTGTCGTCCCCCCTCAGAGGGAGAAAGCAATATGTTAAATCGTGGTGTTAAGGCACTATCGCAAGGACAATTAGACGATAAAAAATTGTTTAAGGATGCTGTCGCTTAGAACTGCGATGCATCCTCAACTAACCACCACACAAGCAATCCTGCAAATCCTGCAAAATCTGTTAATCCTGTTTTACTGCACGAATGTGCATACACGAATGACTTAATTACACAAATGCTATTACAACCATCTCTGTGCCTCTGTGTTAAATTCACACTCTACCGTACTTGTACATCTTTTTAACACAGAGGCACCAAAGCACATATAAATAAAAAAACACGTGCAAAAACACGTGTTTTTTTTATTATCTTATTAGTATAATTGTGCCTATTTTATCGTTCAGCTGCAAATTTTATTAACACACGAGACCTTCCCTGAGGGACTTCTCCAATAATTGCAGGAAAATATTTTGACACATCACCCCTTTTACCATCATTATTTGGTAATTTCTCGATTGATATAGAATATTTGTTTCTTTCTACATCCATATCAAGCTTAAGCTTTGTGAAGCCATGTGGCATTATAGGACTTGCCTTCGTAAGCGTATATTTGTCTTTCATTCTAAATACGATATCAAGAGGCTTACCAGTCTCACCTTCTACAAGCATATACAAAGCCTTTTCATAAAGGTCATAACGTGCTGCTATTGTAGGCACAGATTCTGTGTTTTTATAAACAGCAGAAAGAGAATTTATTTCCAGTTCAATATCTCGAGCCTCCTTAGTATCCATTGCGATATTCACAATTGATGGGTCTTTCATAACTCCCATAATATCTTCATAAGGAACAAAAATTATTGTCGGTGTCTCTATAGGGATATCAACATACACACGATTAGTCTTTGAACCTATTGAGAATTTTACAGAATCAGAAGATAAAGCCAAACGCTCACTCACACTATTTACGATTGGTTTTGCATAAGCATAGAACAAGAAGCCCATAGAACCTTTTAAATATTCCTCAGCTCCCAAATTGAAAATATACGCAGGCCGCTGGGTGCGCTTCATGCCAGCAAATTCTAAAACAATACTATTATCATCCCACAGAGGAGCATTACGCATGATAAATGATGCTCCCTTCATATCTAATGCTTCTGGGGCAGCAACACATTTAAGAGACTCAATTTTGGATGGTCTTGCTTTAATTACGCCAATTCCCTTACTACCTGTTGACTTGATTCGCTGAGCAACAAAGCTTTGCATATCTACAAAATTGGTGGCAGACACATAAGGCACACAACGCCAATTTGTAGGTCTTTCTAGTAAAATTTGTGCCTTTTTGGGTTTTTCAACGCTTGACTCATTCTTTGCTGGAGCAGGCTTCTTACCTTGTTTTACAGAAGGATTATACTTAGTAATTTTAATTATTGAAAGGCCAGCTGTTTGAAATTGATATGAAACTACACCTTTAAACTGACCAATATCAACACCTTTTTTCTTTGCAGGTGCCAAAATTTTAACATTCTTCTTTGTTGGTTTTAAAGGAACTGGAGGATTTTGCCCAATTTCATCAATTTGAAAATCTTGCTGCTCAATTACTGCTGCACCATTCCACCCAACAGGAACAGCAGCACGAACAGCCCTTCCCAAATCCTTACGCCCAGCAAGAACAACAACTGTTATTTCTGTTTCTGCATTTCTTGTGGCAACATAGTAGCAATCCTCTAAAGGAGAGCCTACATTGTATTGATCAATACAGAGTGACATAGGCAATAAAGCAGCATCGCCCTTCGCAAATTCAAAAAGCTTTTCATATACTTTAACAATTGGTTGTTGCTTTCCTGGCAAAATAACAAAATTTTCATTGTCACCTGGCTCAATTAATGCACCGCGACCACCATGCATAATAATTTGCAAAAGAGCGGTTATACCCTCTTCTGCATTATCAATCAATGCCTGTTGATTTGGTAATGGCTTCATAGGATAGAGATATGGAATAAAAGAAGGAGAAAAGTTTTTTCCTGCAACTAAATAATGCTGCATATAATCTCCATAGGTGCGATCTGCTCTTCCTCCTTTTACTGTTAAAGGAGAAGAATATACACGCGTAAAGCTATTAGCTGCATTTGCAGCTGTCATAACTTTACCAGAATCTCGAACATCTATTGCAACTATATTTACCCCATCTATGTATTTTGAAAGTATGTTAGCACTAGACTCGTCATCACAAATCCAGCCAGCAACTATATTTCCAAACCTCGTCAAAAACCACATTGCGGTCTTTTCATCAGCCTTAGTTAAATCTCCTTTAATACGAACATACGGGAGTTTTTTCCGCTTCAAAACATTTGAAAGTATGGATGCCCACTCATTAAATTCAGGTCCATATTTCATGCCATGAACATAACCAAGAGAAAAAAAATCATTCATAGCAACATATGCTGTTTCTAAATTCAAAGGAGCAGATGCATTTCCCATAAATACAGCATTAGTTAATGAATTTGCAGGAAGACTCAATTCTATTAGCTCTATAGCAGATGCTTTAAGCAACGGAATTGACATATCTTTATGAGGAGCAAAAGCTGCAAAAACCCTACGCCCCTCTGAGGCTGGCTGTATGCGAAAATAATCAAAAGCAATAATATGCTTGCCTTCATTTTTAATTTCTAAATAATTCACCTCATCATTAAAGCAATAAAATGGGAGAAAAACCTCTTGCTCCACCCTACCATCTGACAATGCTCTATGATAAATTGTTGTACCATTAATTCTTATGCTTAGTGGACGCTCAGCATCCTCAAAACGGTAAGTCATATAATTATTACGGTGTAATTTTTCAGATACAACACCAAAATTCATAGAAACACCTGCAAGCTCTGGTCGCTTCCCCAAAACTATTTTCAATACTTGATTTGGCATTAATCGCTGTGGAAATTCAACCGCAGAAGCAACAACAATCTCTGATTTATCTGACTCAAGTGTAAAAAACTCTCCCTGAACCATTGGTGTAGAAATTGATGCTGGTGCACCATTCTTTCTTCCTACTTCAAAGCTAGTGAAAGAAGCTAAAGCCTCTGGAGAAATATTCTCTCCAGTAGGCTCTGTTGCGGTGGGAGTATCTCCCCAATTTGTAAAATTATCAAAATTAGCGAATAGATTCGTTGTTGATAATGCTAATCCAAAACACAATATGACAATTTTATTATTCATAACACACCTTATATCTATGTTTTTGGTGTCTATTCTGTCTTATCTTTATCCACTAAAGATATTCTTGCATACTCGCGATAAATACGGAACGGTATTCGAATTATTAAAACTGTAAACAAAATCAAATAAGACCAAGTAAGAAGCTTCCAGTTCCAAACAAATGGTCCCTTATCATTAAACATATAGCAAAAAGCCATAATTAAAATATCAATTACAGCAGTAACAGCAAAGAAAACTGATTGACCATAATAGTTAAGAATTTCTTTTAAAAGTGTATAACACATTTTAAAGAAATTTGCTTTCTTTTCTTCTGCTTTGGTTTGAATATCTGTCGTACCAACAAACACCTTATAGCGAATTTCTTCTGAAAGTGTTGAAACATCTAGACGTCCCTTTCCAACCTCCTGACATAACACATGCTCGCTAGAGGATTCAGCACTAGTCCAATTTGATGCTAAAGCAAGTATCGCAAAATAAAGCCACACATCAGATTGATTTAAAACACTTAGTGCTATGCCAATAGACACAACAAAACCAGGCTTAAATAAAAGATGAAAAACATAATCTAAATAAAACCCGCGACGAGAAGAGGTCCCATAATAACGAGAAAGACTCCCATCTACAACATCTAGTAAATATCCCCAAACCCAGAGAAATGCTGTATATAACAAAAGCAAACCTGACCAAATATGATGTTGTGTTACGAACAATTGTGCTGAAGCAACAATTGTAAATAAAGAAATCACCCAAGACATACCACCTAAAATAGTGACAACATTAGCTGATAAGCCAAGCTTAACTGCTAGTTTTACAAGAGGCATTACAAGCCTACGAGCAATTAATGTTGTAATAAGTGCACACTCATCAACCTTAATTGTTGAAAGGAATTCTTCATCCTCGTCATTAAGCAACGGCTCTTCAATAGAAGTCAAATTATCAGTATCATTAGGAGCGTCAATAACCGCTTCAACTACATTTTCTTTTGTTTCTTCTTCCATTCACATCACCTATTTTTAATAGCATACCACAATAAAACTAGTATGCACCCTTATCAAACAAAACAGTTGATATCGTTAAAAAGATTAGCTTTGCATCCATTATAACATTTTTATTCAAAGCATACCAAATATCAAGCATACACATCTCTTCAAATTTAATATTTGAGCGGCCAGAAACTTGCCAAATGCATGTTAAGCCTGGCACAGAAACATGCCTTAAATAATGCCAATCGCTTACAAAATATTTCAAATCTGTCATTGGTAAAGGGCGTGGACCTACAAGGCGCATATCACCCTTTATCACATTAAATAGCTGTGGCAATTCATCAATTGAAAACTTTCTCAAAAAATGACCAACAGGAAAAATTCTTGGATCATTCTTTAGCTTAAACAAGCCTCCATCTGACTCATTTTTATCACGAAGCTGCTCTACATGTTTATCCGCACCAACATACATTGTCCTAAACTTATACATCTTAAATGGCTTACAATTATAGCCACAACGCTCCTGGACAAACAAAGCCGGCCCCTTAGAAGAAAGCTTAACCGCTAAATACCCAAACAAAAGCAATGGCGAAGCGATTATAACACAAGCCACACCTAAAGCTCTTGAGAATGCACTACGTATTTTTTTGAATGAATTTGAAAAATAATGAGAAGAAAAATGCACTAATGGGATACCATCAATGTAATCTCCAAAGGCAAATGGATTGTGGAATGTCAAAAATTGAGGAGCCAAAACCTTTAACCCAACATTCAAATCTGTGCATAATCGAATAATACGCACAAGGTTATCATTTATTATATTTTCATCAATATAAATAACACAACACAAAGACTGAGCAGATACTTTCTCTTTTATCAAGTCCCAATCCTCTGCTGTTTTAGGTGTTGGCATACGTTCAACAATTCTATAAAGGCATTTCTTGGTGTCATATGTTAGACGTTCATCAAATCGCTTTGCTTTTTCTCCCTCTCCAACAAGAAGACATGAGAATGTAAAGCGCTTTGTTTTTTTTCGGATTCTAACAATAATTTTATTGATTATATATCTAAGAATAAATGTTACAAAAATATTTACAAAAAACACCATTGTAAAAAAGCTTCGCATGTGCCAATTTTTCTTAGTATAATACAAGCAAATTGCCACAAGTCCAATCATAATCGCATTGCAGATAACTGCTGTTCTTAAAATTGGTGTTCTGTGAATCTTTTTATAACCATCATACATACCCCAAAAAGAATAAAGTAAAAAAAGAACACCGCTAATTACGATACAATAGCTAACATATTTGGACAAATAAAAAGCCTCATAATGGCTTGCGCTTGCCATAACATCAAATCGTAAAACACCGGCTATATAGTAGGAAATAAAAACAGCTAGAACATCAAAAAATAGATGAATAGCAAAAATAGAATTTATAACCTTTATTGGATTTTGTGCATATGATGTTTTTTGGGGAACAACATTTCCCTGATATTTTTTATACATTAGCTAATCCTTTTAACATAGTCAAGTATCACACCCGGAGCTTCCTCAACTGTATGCTTTGAAACTCTTTCGCCCTTAACATAGAGGAAGAAACAATTATCTCCACCTACCAGAGCAACCTCAGCATCCTTTGCCTCTCCTGGCCCATTTACAACGCAGCCCATCACAGCAACATGTGGGCGAGCTGCATTAGGATTGGCATGATAAAACTCTTCCAACAGCTCTTCAACCTTATTTGCTGTCGTGAACACATCCGCCTTAGTTCTGCCACAGGTTGGGCATGAAGTAACATTAGGACCAGGTGCACGTAGCTTCAAACAACGCAAAAGCTCCAACCCAGCCTTAACTTCCTTAATTGGTTCATCTGTCAAAGAGATACGAATTGTATCTCCAATTCCTTCTGAAAGCAAAATTCCTAAAGCAACTGAAGAGCGAACGGTTCCTGCAAGGAAGGTGCCAGCCTCTGTAAGCCCTAAATGTAGGGGGTAATTTGTTGTTTGAGAAAGCAATCTGTATGCAGCTAATGTACGCTCTATGTCTGAGGCTTTAACAGAGATTTTCATATCGTAGAAATCTACCTCTTCAAGAAGCCTTACATGCTCCATTGCACTTTCAACAAGAGCCTCAGGAGTGGCCCCACCAAAACGCTCGCGTAGTTCTGGAGAAAGAGAGCCAGCATTAACACCAATACGAATAGGAATACCTCTTGCTTTTGCGGCATTTGCAACAGCAAACACCTTATCCTTTCCTCCGATATTACCAGGATTGATACGCATACCATCAACACCTGCATCTATAGACTTAATCGCCAAGCGCCAATCAAAATGAATATCTGCTACTAGCGGCATATCTGGGCAAGCCTTTTTAATATCAGCAAGAGCTTCTGCTGCTGCCATATCTGGCACAGCAAAGCGAACAATATCGCAACCAGCACGCTCAAATGCTTTAACAGATTCAACGCTTGCCTTGACATCGCGTGTGTCCGTATTTGCCATAGTCTGAACACTAATTGGAGCACCGCCACCAATTAGAACGCCACCTAGCTTTATTTGTCGAGTTTTTTCTCTTGCTAATTTTTCATTTGAGCTCATAAATTTATCCCATAAGCTTTTCTTAAACAAAAAATTCTATTCGCCTTCTTCTATCACCTCAACATATTCCTCGTTCTCTGGTAATTCCTTCTCCGATGAATTATCAACTGGCTCCTCTATAGGATCAGGCTGTGCTTGCTCCTCTGCAGGCTCATTTTTAGAGAAAAACACATCCTTAACATTGATTACATCATTGCAGGATACAAAGATAAAGAATGCGATTAGTAGCATTGCAAAACCATTGCAGAGTATTGTGATAACCTTTTCTGGAAGCTCCCTACCGAAAATGCCACGCCATAGTGCAAAGATGATATGCCCACCATCAAGAATAGGGATAGGAAGCAAATTTAATATCGCCAAATTTATATTTAAAAATCTAATAAAGGCTAGGAAACTAACGAAGCCCGACACAACATTAAACCACATTACTGTGATGATAGAGATTGGGCCGCCCAATGCACCTGCTGTGCGAGAAGCTTCACCCTTCTCTTTAGGAGTAAATAATGAATCAAGAATTCTAAATATTGATTGAGCATCTCCCTTGAGTTGATCCCAAGGCTTACGATATTTTGTCCATTGTTTAACATTATCTATAGCATAACCATAGCTAATTCCTATTAGATTACGTTTGTGTTCTTCATTATATTCTGGAGTTACAGTTAAATCAATAAAGTTTCCGTCTCTATAAACCGTAAAATTAATTGAATCTCCTTTTTCAATAAGTGCAGACAATACTTCTCCAGAAATAATCCTCTTACCATTAGCCATGAAAATGTAGTCCATTTCCTTTAAGCCAACACTCTCTGCAGGGCTATTTGTAAAAACACTTTTAAGAATTAATATTTGGGCAGGCAGAGTATGCTTAATTGAAAAATATTTTTCTCCCTCAAGCTTCTCGACAGGAACACGTAGGCAAGCCTCAGCCCCATCAAACATATTGGAAACGCATACTGTCGCATAACCATTAACGGAGCCTATATGAACCTCCTGCATAAATTCACTAAAAAGCTCGACACTTCTACCATTAACCTCATGCACAACATCTCCTGCACGAAGACCGGACTCTGCAACATCTGTATTAGGCTCAACATAACCTATTGTATAACCGCCCTGTGGAAGGCGAACCTCTTTGGGAATGTTACTTTGCACTGGGCAAGCGGCTACAATATAAGCAAGCACAATAGCAAAAAGAACATTACCTAGAGGACCAGCAGCTGCAACAATAATGCGCTTCCACCAAATTGCAGGCTTTACCTCTTCAACCTTTTCTTTCCCATCTCCTTGTATTATCTCCATTCCTGTAGGATCTAACTCTGGCAATGACACATAGCCACCAAGTGGTATCACGGAAATGCGAAATTCTGTTTCGCCAAATTTCTTCTTAAAAATTGACGGGCCAAAGCCGATTGAAAAAATTGGAGCCTTAAGTCCCAATAATTTTCCTGCTAAAAAGTGACCAAACTCATGGATAAAAATAGTAAACCCAAAGAAAAATAAAACAGCTACAATACCTAAAATTACTAATAAAATTGTCACTAAAATATTCATATTGTTATCCTGAACTCCAAATATACAAATTGAGAAACACTAAATGTGCATTTTTATGCCAATATTTTAATAAATTTTATCATAATTAGCAAGCGAGAAAGATTATAACGAGAATATAATACTCTTGTTGAAAAAAACACCTTGTAAAGTTAATTTGCAAAGAAATCATCACTTCAACAAAGTTCTCTATAGATATTACATTGCCTCGTCAGAGCAGACATCTAAATAAGATTGTTAGTGCTAATGTAGAACAAAGCGTAATCCCAAATTTTGTTTTAAAATGAATAATTTGGGTTACGCATTAAGGATTGCATTTATTCCAGGATATAAGCGAGAGCCAACATCAAGTTTTTTGCGGCATCCATTGGAAAAATCTGCACCACTCATTGGGCGAGGCTTTCCTTCAACTTGTACTTCTAATATACGGAGTGCTCCACCCTCACCAGTTGCGATAAGAGGTCCTTTTTTAAGAGACAGTACAGTACCAGGAAGAACATCCTCCGGTGTGCCTTGTGGGCGTGATTCAACTCTTGTTTTAAGAATTTTCAACAATGCTCCTGGCTCATTAGGTGCTGCATCTGCTTGAGGAGGCAAAAAAGTGTGACAATAAGGTTTAGGATTAAAGGCACGAACCATTCTATCAATATACTCTGCCCCATAGCTCCATTCTATAAGGCTCTCTGTATTCATAACCTTCGGTGCATGGGTTGCTAGAGAATGATCCTGAGGTTTGCGAGTGGCTGTTCCTAGCTTAAGCTTACGCAATACATCGAGCATCAAATCTGAGCCCTCTATTGCCATACGCAAGCCAAGTGTATAGCTTGTATCATCAGGTTTTATCTCTGTTGTAATGACATCAAGAATATCACCTGTATCCATACCAACATCCATAAGCATCGCTGTGACGCCAGTTTGCTTATCTCCGTTAAGTATAGCTCGTTGGATAGGTGCAGCACCACGGAGCTTTGGCAAAATTGACACATGAAGATTTACACACCCAAATTTAGGAAAATCAAGAAGCTCTTTTTTTAAGAATTGCCCATACGCCATAACAACAATAACATCTGGAGCCAAATCTCTGATGCACTGCATTGAGTCCGGTGAATTTATTTTTTGAGGCGTAAAAACAGGCACACAATGAGCCAAAGCAAGCTCCTTCACAGGGCCTGCCTTTAGTGTTAAATGTCTTCCTTGTGGCTTATCTGGTTGTGAAAAAACACCAACAACCTCCATATCAGGAGCATGGATTAAAGCAGTTAAAAAAGTACATGAAAGCTGGGCAGATCCCATAAAAAGGACTTTCATTCTACTGCAATTCAAATTTTGATTCTGTGTGTTTACGGCTACACCTCATAAGATAAAGGGGGGAAAATAAAAATTTACTAAATATTACACTCAAACACTCTTTAAGTCAATTCAAAAAGACACAAATGCAACCACCCGCAATGTGTCAAAATAAAAGACACCGAAAAGAAAAATGAAAAAAATAAGTTCAATGCCCATATTTCAAAAATGATGACACTATGAGATAATGGGATACTATGAATGCAGTATATTCTAAAAATTTCATGAAAACATACA
>JAFUOX010000072.1 GCA_017481725.1 Kiritimatiellia bacterium
ATCATTTTTATTTCCAATATATGTGGCATTAACAAAAGACCAATCATCTGACGTCATTTCATTAGCATCCATAGATGTAGATAATTGCCCAACATTTGCTAGTACATATGTCTCAAAACCATTTGGTTGGGAGGATGTTGCTGAGTTGATGTGTATGCTTACAAATGCATCAGCACCCCAACCGTTTGCCATTGTTGTTCGCTCTTCAAGCGAGAGTGTTGTTGAATTGTCTGTGCGTGAAAGCATTGTGCTAAAGCCAGCCCCAGATAGATAGGTCTGTAGCCTTTGGGCAATATCAAGAGTAATGGTTTTCTCGTAGTTTTTTTTGTCCTTTGATAATGCTCCTGGATCATTGCCACCATGACCTGGATCTATAAATACACGGAAAGGACGATTGGTTACAATTGGTTGAGTATGCGAGCCAAAGATTACATCAACTATTTTTGTTTGATCTACAAAGTGTAAGAAGACTTTATTATTCTTTTTTTTCTGAGGCTCTATATAAAGATAAATCTCTGTGTTGTCAATTTTTGCTGTTTTTGAATTATTAAAAAAATCTACAGACCAATCGCGTGGATTATCCTTTGGTGTAGTTGCCCCTACAGAGGTAGGTGATTTTGTTTGGGGTTCTTCGATTTCAGTAGCTGCTGAAGCT
Source organism: Kiritimatiellia bacterium (assembly GCA_017481725.1). Lineage (GTDB taxonomy): Bacteria > Verrucomicrobiota > Kiritimatiellia > RFP12 > UBA3636 > RGIG990. Next base: position 656 of record JAFUOX010000072.1, read on the forward strand.
ACAGTGTTTGACACTGCCACCACAATAGAATTGGTTGCAGCACAATTAGCATTTGTTACTGCATTTGTTACTGCATTTGTTACTGCATTTGTTGCATTGGAGATTGCTGATACAAGGTTTGTTGAAGCTGTGTCAGCTGTTTTGTGCTCTGCTTCTGGTTCTGGAGTAGAAGCACATCCAAGAAAAAGAAAACACCCAATGATGCTTATGCCAAGCTTAATAAAGGAGAGCGTTTTTTTCATTAAAAAGGAAGCTCCTCTTGTTGGCCTGAACGAAATGGCTTTTCAATTCCCAGTAAATCATAGGCAAGCTGTGTAACCACTCTGCCACGAGCTGTGCGCTTGATATATCCCTCTTGAATAAGATATGGCTCGTAAACATCTTCAATAGTGTCTTGCTCCTCTGCAATGGAAACAGCTAGCGAATTTAAGCCAATAGGCCCTCCATTGAATTTTTCAATAATAGTACGAAGAATTCGCTTGTCCATTTCGTCAAGTCCGCTTGCATCAATATCAAGCATTTGAAGTGCAGCATCTGCCACATCCTGAGAAATCTTGCCATTAGTAACAACCTGAGCATAGTCGCGAACACGGCGTAAGAGGTTGTTTGCTATACGTGGTGTGCCGCGTGAACGGCGTGCAACTTCAATAGCACCAGATTTGTCTATCTCAACATCAAGTAAGCCAGCAGATCTTGCAACAATTTTAGCTAACTCATTTGTTGAGTAATAATCTAATCTGCCAGTAATGCCAAAGCGTGAGCGTAGAGGTGCAGAAATTAGGCCAGAACGGGTGGTTGCACCAATGAGGGTAAATTTTGGTAGTTCAAGGCGAATAGATCTAGCATTGGCTCCCTGATCAATCATAATGTCTATGACATAATCCTCCATTGCAGAATAAAGATATTCCTCAACAGTGCGCTGCATACGATGTATTTCATCAATAAACAAAATATCACCATGATTTAGGGAGGTTAGCATGCCTGCCAAATCTGCTGGCTTTTCAATTACAGGGCCAGAGGTGGTTTTTACACTCACACCCATTGCCTCTCCAATAATATAACAAAGAGTTGTTTTGCCAAGCCCTGGAGGACCTGATAGAAGCACATGATCTAATGCCTCTCCACGAAGCTTTGCTGCCTCTACGCACAATAAAAGACGCTCTCTTACCTTTTCTTGACCCACAAATTCAGAAAATGAGCTAGGTCTTAAGGTGTTGTCCTGATTATTGTTTTTTTTGTTAAACTCAGTAGGGAGATGCTCCGCCATAATACAATCCTTATAACTATTCAGCTGAAGATATGCTCAATTCAACAGCGGGAGAAGTTTTCTCTTTTAGATTTGTTAGTGTAATCTCATTGATACAACGGTTAAACTCATCAACACCAGCAGAGAAACAAACCTCAATACGTACAAAATAAACAGGTACAGAGCGCTTGTCTATTCTTGTCATACGAACAGCATCTTTTTCTGTTGTAATGATGGCATCTGCACCAAGCTCCTTTGCTTCTAGCACAATGTCAATTATCTCTTGCTGAGAGAAGCGATGATGGTCTGCATAACGCTTACGCTTAATTATTGTAGCACCAAGTGCCTCAAGTGAATTTTCAAAGCTTAAAGGAGATGCAATGCCAGAAAGAGCAACCACTTTTTTGCCTTGAAGCTCTGAAAGTGGGTGCACTATGCGAGTAAATGCCTCAACAAGAGAGGTTGGCTCGTGATTACATTCCATAATTCCTGCATCGCTATTTAATTCTCGTATTTTTTTCTTTAAAGCAGTTGTGTCTGTGCCTTTTGGTGCTTTAGTGATGCAAATAAATTTTGCTCGAGCTATATTCTTGGCTGGCTCGCGCAAAATGCCACGAGGAAGCACATTCCCGTTGCCAAATGGATTTGTGCGATCCACTAGCACAAGATCAAGTCTATGCTTAAGCTTTTGATATTGAAAGCCATCGTCCAAAATAAGTGTATCGCATCCAAAGTGTTTTACAGCATAACGACCACTCTTTACACGATCCTTATCAACCAAAACAACAACATCATTTAGATTTGTTGCTAGCATATATGGTTCATCACCGCTCATTTCGCTATCAAGCAATAGATTTTTACCGTCAGAGACAATTCGTGGTGGGGTGTGCCCTTTGCCAGAAAATTTATCTTTCATTTTCTCTCCAAAGGTCTTCTCCTTTTTTCTATAACCACGAGAAAGGATAGCAACGCGGCGTCCCTTTGTTTGAAGCTCGCGTGCAAGCTTTTCAACAAGAGGCGTCTTGCCTGTGCCACCTACGGTAACATTTCCAACACTAATAACTTGTACGCCAAGAGGGAATCTACGATAAATGCCTGTTTCGTAGAGGTATAAGCGTGTTTGAACTACAAATTTATAAATTGAAGAAATGCGCTTCAATACCCATAGAAGTAAGCGAGTGGGCCATTCATGACCCTGGTCTGCTCCCTCATATTGGATTAGTGGTAGAAGCTTATTTTCTGTTGATTCTAATGTTTTACGAGAACTCATTTTAATGGCCTATATATTTATTATAGTAAGAGTATATCATAAGCAGTTTTTCAAATCAATAACCAAGAGAAGCTAAGTACGCGAGCGCAATGTGTCAAAATAAAAGACACCGAAAAGAAAAATGAAAAAAATAAGTTCAATGCCCATATTTCAAAAATGATGACACTATGAGATAATGGGATACTATGAATGCAGTATATTCTAAAAATTTCATGAAAACATACA
>JAFUOX010000014.1 GCA_017481725.1 Kiritimatiellia bacterium
GCTTGCGTGGTGGGTTCTGTGATAACACTACCGCTTGTTGTTTCCTTGGTTATTGCTCTATCTTTCAGAAGCAATAAGGAAACTGCCAAGCGCTAGTGTGTTCGACCACAAAGAAGGCAGAGACGCTAAGCTGATGCACGTGGTGGCTAGAAGTATTACAATCTCATGCGTCGCCTCCGCATCTTAATAAGCTTTTGGGCTAGGACACTAGTGGATGAGGTTTGCCAAATTGCTTCGAAAGATAAAGCAATAGTCAAGGCAAAGCTCACTCCGCTAGTGTTTTTTCGGCGTCACGGCTCTGCGACCTCTGCGTCCTCCGCGTCTCTGCGTCCCTTTGGCGGCCAGTGCACACGTTAGTGCATGATAGCTAGAAGTGCGAGGAAGGGACGTGAGACGTGAGAAGGCAAAGTAGCATTTTAATAATAAATGCTTTTTCTCTTACATCTTTTCCGCCGGCAAATAAACAATGTTGCGTAGACATACAAATTTATGTTAACATATATTAATTGTTTATACAAAAAACCTTTTAAGCGAATTTAAAAATGAAATACATTAGTACTCGCGGTGGAACCGCACCAATTACATTTTCTGAAGCAGTTATGACAGGTCTAGCTCGTGATGGTGGACTTATGCTTCCAGAGGAATTTCCTAACATCAAGGATAAGCTTACAGCATGGTCAAGCCTTTCATATACAGAGCTTGCTTATGAAATTATGAAGCTTTATGCAGATGATTTAACAGAGGAAGAGCTCCGCACTGTTATTGAAAAGAGCTATGCAACCTTCCGTCATCCAGAGACAACACCAACAAAAAAGGTTGGTCCTGTATATATCTTGGAGCTATTTCACGGGCCTACATTTGCATTTAAGGATGTGGCATTGCAATTCCTTGGCAACATGTTTGAGCTTATCCTAAACAAGACCGATGCAAATCTCAATATTATTGCAGCGACTTCAGGTGATACTGGTTCTGCAGCAATTCACGGGGTTCGTGGTCGCAAAGGAATTAACATTTTTGTTATGCACCCAAATGGTCGCGTAAGTGCAGTTCAAGAGCTACAAATGACATCTGTGACAGATGCAAACGTTTACAACATTGCAATTGATGGCACCTTTGATGATGCACAAGCAATCGTAAAAACACTTTTTGGTGATTTGAGCTTCAAGGACAAGTACAGCCTAGGCGCAGTAAATTCAATAAACTGGGCTCGTGTGCTTGCTCAGGTGGTTTATTACTTCTATGCTGGTTTAAAGGTAATGAAAGAGACTGGCTCAGAAAAAATTTCATTCAGTGTGCCAACTGGAAACTTTGGTGATATTTTTGCGGGCTATGTAGCACACCTAATGGGCTTACCTATTGACAAGCTTATTCTTGCTACAAATGAGAATGACATTCTTTCTCGTTTCTTCAATACAGGTGTTTACAATGTTGAAGGAGTGCATCCAACAATTAGTCCATCAATGGATATTCAAGTGGCATCTAACTTTGAGCGTTGGCTATATTTACATGCAAAGCGAGATTCAAAGCAGCTTTGTGATTGGATGCAGCAATTTAAGGAAACAAAGTCTTTGACAATAGGCAACCCAGACGAGCTTGATGAGATTATGGTTGCTGGCAAAGCAGATACAGCAAAAACTCTTGCAACAATTAAGCGTTTCTATGAAGAAAGCAACTATGTACTAGACCCACATACGGCTGTAGGTGTGAGTGTTGCTCTAGAGAAAGCACCTACTTCTCCTGTTATTTGCTTGGCAACTGCACACCCAGCAAAATTCCCAGATGCAATTAAGGATGCAACAGGCAAGTCTGGTCTAGCAACAGCAGCAGAGATTGAAGCTCTAAAGGGCAAGCCTACACGCAAGTTTGAATTACCTGCAGATGCTGGTGCTGTCGCAGCTTTTGTTATTGAAAAGCTCCAGTAATTAGAACAATAAAAAAACAGAACCCGAAAGAACAATTGTATGCGCCAAATAGATGAAGAAATTCTTAGCTATATAAGCGAAACAAAGCTTTTTAACGATGTTGAAATAGACCGTTTAAGAGCAGAAGATGTAACTGATGATGCTAATATCACAGCAGCAATTGTTCGTATGGGACTTGCTGGTGAAGAGGATTACCTTAAAAAGCTTGCTGAGGTTCTTGGACTGGAGTATATCGACGTATCTGAAATTAAAGACATTGATACAAACATTGTCAATACAATTCAGCCTGGCACAGCATTTCAATATAATACAGTACCTGTTGCTTTTGACGGGAATATTCTTACAGTAGCAATTTCTGATCCATTCTCTGCGACAGAGCTAGAGGATTGCTTGCGCATTGCAACTGGACACAACATCAACACTGTGCTTTGTGTTTCTGAAAAGATTACAAAGCAAGCACAGCGCTACTATGGTGTGGGTGGTGATACCTTGGCAAAAATGATAGAGGAAGGACGTTATGATGCCGACTCTATTGACACGATGAGCCGGCACGACCTAAACTCTGTTGATTCTGAAGAGGCAAGCATTGTTAAATTTGTGAACCAGGTTATTGGAGAAGCAGACCGCCAAGGAGCAACAGATATTCACGTTGAGCCAATGGAGCATGAGCTACGCATTCGCTATCGTATTGACGGTATGCTACACAAGATTGATGTTGCACCTCAGCTACACAAACTGCAGTCTGCAATTATTTCACGTATCAAGGTTATGGCAAACCTAGATATTGCAGAAAAGCGCCTTCCTATGGACGGACGTATTGGCATCCATGTAAACCGCAAGGACATTGATATTCGTGTTTCCACCTGCCCTACCATTTATGGAGAAAGCATAAGCTTACGTTTGCTACAAAAAGGTGGTGGCATCGTACGCATGGAGCAGCTTGGGCTTAATGAGCGCGATGCAGATGTTATCACACGTGCAATTCACCGTCCAAATGGTATCGTACTTGTTACCGGTCCAACCGGCTCTGGTAAATCAACATCTCTTTATGCGTTCTTGCACGAAATCAACACAGTTGACAAGCGTATCTTAACAGCGGAAGAGCCTGTTGAATATGAAATGCCAGGAATCAATCAGGTGCTTGTTAAACCAGACATTCGTCTAACCTTTGCAAATGTTCTTCGCTCATTTTTGCGACAAGACCCAGACATTATGATGGTGGGAGAAATCCGTGACCGCGAAACAGCCGAGATTGCTATCAATGCATCACTCACTGGTCACTTGGTTTTCTCTACCCTTCACACAAACGATGCAGCTGGTGCATTTGCACGACTCATTGATATGAATGTGGAGCCTTTCCTTGTTGCCTCTTCTGTGGCAGCAGTGCTTGCTCAGCGTCTGCTCCGCAGGTTGTGTCCGGTATGTAAGGCACCAGCAGAGGCTGATCCTCAGCTATTGCGTGCAATGCATCTAGACCCAGAGCTATTCAAAAACAAAGTAATTCATCATGTGGCAGGGTGCCAGCAATGTGGAAAATCTGGCTACAAAGGGCGTGGTGCTATTTTTGAAGTACTTAATGTTACCGACGCACTTCGTCAGCTAATCACAGAGCATCGCCCTTCTTCAATTATTAAGGCAAAGGCTATAGAGGAAGGGATGACAACTCTTCGAGACGATGGCTGGAACAAAGTTTTTTCTGGCTTTACAACGATTGAAGAGGTGCTTCGCGTAACAGAAGATCAAGAAGCATAATTATGCATTTTTTTGCAACATAATTTATTAAAAAAGACAATTTATTCTTACACCAACAAAGGAGCAAAGACCGATATGGACAACTGCATTTTTTGTAAAATAATCAATAAAGAAATTCCTGCTACTAAGGTTTATGAGAGTGATCGCGTAATTGCATTCCTAGACATCAACCCAATAGAAAAGGGTCATATGCTGATTGTGCCAAAGCAACATTGGAAGAATCTTGCTGACGTAAAGCTAGACACTGAGAAGGAAATTGAAATTTATGAAGAGCTTATGTACATTGTAAGAGTTGCTACAAAGGCTGTGATTACAACAAAGCTCGCAGATGGAGCAAATATTCTACAGTGCAACAATGCTTGTGCAGGGCAAACAGTTGATCACCTGCATTTCCATGTAATTCCACGATATGGTTCAGAGCTTGCAACGGTGCCTGCATTTAATTCTGGTGCGGCAAAATATGAGCCCAACGAGGCACAAGCACTAGCAGAAAAGCTTTCCTCTGCCATTGCAGCAATAGTAAAGGACGAGGAGCTTCTCTAATGAACGACCAGAGCTTTGATGAAGCAATCTTTAGAATTGAAAAGACTGGAAAAAACCAGCACCTAAATATTGAGGCATTTTATTTTTTAAGAGATGCACTAGATGCTTCAACTCTAAAATATAAAAAAGACAAAAAAAATAAGCACTTTACTGGGGCTGAGCTTTGTGATGCAATCGCAGAATATGCATTAGAGAACTATGGGCATCTAGCCTATTTTGTGCTATCTCGCATGGGAATAACAAAAACAGAAGACTTTGGTCTTATCGTATATGCCCTAATCAATGAAGGTATATTTGGTAAAACTGCAGAGGACAAACAAAGCGATTTTGATAATGTTTTCGATTTAAAAGAAAAACTTTACAATCCAATGTTCCCAAATACAATTAATCAAAACAAATAGGAATTATTGAAATTTCAAAACAAAAACAATAGCGAAAGAAAATAATATGACAAAAAAAACCAAAATTATATCTTCTGTTGCATGCTTAATTGCAAGTGCAACTATTTCAATGGCAAACGAAGCAACAGCAGCAACTGACGGAGTAGCTGCACTTATGGCTAATCAGGCAGCACTTGCTGACCAAAAGAACTGGGAAACAAAAATTAGCTTGGGCTATGAGCTAAATAATGGCAACAGCGAGAACGAAAGCTTTTCTGGTGCAATTTCTACAGAGAAAAATGTTGGAGTTTGGAGACTTGATGCTAAGGCAGAGGGTGCATACAAAGAAACCACAACAAAAGATGCAGAAGGCAAGAAGGTTGACGAGCAAACAGAGGGCAATGCAAAAGCAAAGGTTGATTTAAAGCGTCTATTTGGAAGTTTCTTTGTTTATGCAGGAGAAGAGCTTTCTCATGATGCTATTGCTGATGTAAAATATAGAAGCATTACAAGCTTAGGTCTTGGTGCTTTTATTTGGGATGCTCCAGAATTTCGCTTCCCTATCTCAATTGGTTTAGCATATGTTACAGAAGAAGCACCAGAAAAGGATGATTATCTTGCTCTACGCTTCACAGAAGAAACAACATGGCAAGCAAATGCAAATCTAAAGCTATGGCAGAAATTCGAGTTTATCCCAGAAGTTTCTGATTTTGACAACATTCTTATCAATGGTGAAATTGGTGGAGAGACAAAGCTAACAGAATCTCTTGCTCTAACCATCAAATATGTTGTTGAGTATGATGCAGAGGCAGATAAAGAAGATCCAACAATTGAGACAACAGACTCTAAGTTTATTACTCAAATCACATACTCCTTCTAAAATGCACATCTAAGCTACATAAAGCAAAAGATGTATAAAGCAAAAGGCTATCACAAGCTTGTCTGTGATAGCCTTTTTTGTATAAGCATAAATTCCTAAGCTTAATATTAGATTTTTATTAGAAGATGAACTTTATGCGTTTATCTGTGAGCTTTTTATTTATTTCTAGCTTTCTATCATTATCTAATAAGCAATTATCCATTACTAGAGTTGAAAGAGAAGGCATTTCAAAAATCTTATCTGGCACATTTTTGATTGGATTACCATACAAATCAATTCGCTTTAGATTTGGCATTTCACAGAGCCATTCTGGAAATTCTGTGATTTTATTTCCACCAAGGCTTAGCTCTTCTAGACTTGTCATTTGCTTTATCACTTCTGGAATCTCGGTAAAATCATTTTTATTTAGATATAGTCGCTTAATATTTTTAAGCTCAACAATATCAGCTGGCAAAGAAGAAAGCTTATTATTATTTAATCTTAACCACTTAAGAGATTTCAATCCAGCAATACCTTCAGGTAAATTTGTCAAACTATTCCTATCTAAATTAATGTAAGTAAGCTTATCTAGGGAATAAAATTCATCATTTAACTCTTTAATATTATTATCTGATAGATAAATAGTTTTAAGGGCACCGACACCAGCAACTTCAAGTGGAATTGCATTAAGATTACATTCAGACAAATCTAAGTAGGTCAATGTTGAGCCAACATGCTTAATAAAATGGAAATCAGCACTCTCTAATTTATGTCCACGCAAAGAGAGCTTTTCGGCCTTTGGATAATTAACCTCAAGCAGCAATGAAACAGCTGGTTTTTTCTCACCATTGGTTGCACTCAAATTGATAAATTCAACCTCATTTGAGCTTTCAATCGTTGCTGCTTCTGTGGTGGTTGTAACAAGTTTGCGTGGTGCAGATTGCTGGAAAGAGCACCCAACAAGAAGGCAAACGAGAGAAAAAATAGCAATTTTTTCAATTTTTATAGCTTTAAATGCACTTTTAAACACAAAAAAACTTGAGAATATTTTAAATTTAGGTATCATAATAAGTAATCCTTAAGGGTAAATAGGCTTTGTTTTGCCGTTATTATACCCAAATTGTATGTTTATATCAACACTCAAGGAACCGTAAAAATGAAAATAACATCAAAATTTCTAGCTGCTCTTGCAATTTCTATAGCATTTACCTCTGCTTCTGTAGCAGGTATCACAGTCTCTCGCGACACTGATATAGTGGATTTCGCTATCAACTCTGTTGATGGAAGCATGTTCCACTTTGGTGTTCATGCAGAGGGTGGCACACGTGCTATGGAATACTATGGAAAAAATGTTGATATTGACACAAGCCGCTATGTTGGTTTCTTAGGTGTAGACGTCACTCGCTCAATTACACTATTTGCAACAATGGGTACTATGATTTCCGAGGAGGATGATTTCTATAACTTCAATGCAGAAAATAGCAATGCTTTTACTTTTGGTGCAGGTTTGATGTTTAACCTTATCGATTCTGACCAGTTTGAATTACTAACAACAATTACACGCTACCGTCTACAAGCTGATGCTGAAGTTTATTATGCAGACTTTGAAGACTATTCATGGACAGAATTTGATGCAGCTATCACATTCCAGCTACACAATGAAGATGCAGACAACAATCTACAGATTTTCCCTAACCAGTATGCAATATTTGCTGGTCCATGCGTATCTGTAATCAGCTCAGATGAGCTTGATCAATCAAGCGGTAGCATCTTTGGTATCAAGGGTGGTATCTCTTTGCTATTCACAGGCAATACATACATAACTGGTGGTTTTGAGTACTATGGCGACAGCTCAATGTACTATGGAACAATTGGCGTACGCTTCTAAGTCTCTAAAAAATTAGAGAATAATTCAATTTAATTATTTATCGAGCGGCAATATTTTGGTATATTTGTCGCTCGTTTCATATAGATAGAATTAAACCTATAACATATTCGTATTTTCACAAATATTCTATTAGAAAGAAGTAACTTATGGACAAACATTTTGACCCAAAAGAAATTGAAGCTAAATGGTACCCATGGTGGGAAAAAACTGGCAAATTCCGTCCATCCGGTGTTGGTGAGCCATATAGCATGGTAATTCCTCCTCCAAATGTAACAGGCATTCTACACATGGGTCATGCCCTTAATGATACGGTTCAGGATGTATTGACACGTTGGCGCAGAATGCAGGGACGTGATGTATTGTGGGTTCCTGGCACAGACCACGCTGGTATTGCAACACAAAATGTTGTAGAGAAAGCTCTTCGCAAGGAGAATTTGCGCCGTCAGGATTTGGGCCGCGAGAAGTTCATTGATCGCGTATGGGAATGGCGTAAGCAATATGGCGGCACAATCGTACGTCAGCTTCGTAGCCTTGGTTGCTCCTGCGATTGGGAGCACGAGCGCTTCACAATGGATGAAGGCTTAAGTAAGGCAGTTGCTGAGGTCTTCTGCAAGATGTATGAGGAAGACCTAATATATCGTGGCAATTACATCGTAAACTGGTGCCCACGCTGCGGTACAGCTCTAGCTGATGACGAGATTGAGCACGAGCCAAATAGTGGTCACTTGTGGCATATCCGCTACCCTGTTGTTGGCTCCGAGGGTGAATATATTCAGGTTGCAACAACACGCCCAGAGACACTTCCTGGTGATACAGCTGTTGCAATCAATCCAAAGGATGAGCGCTACACACATCTACATGGCAAAAAGGTGCTTCTTCCTCTATCTAATCGCGAGATTCCTATTGTTGTTGATGATTATGTAGAGCGCGAATTTGGTACAGGTGTAGTAAAAATTACTCCAGCTCATGATCCAAATGACTTCCAAGTTGCTGGCCGCCACAATCTACCAATGGTTAATATTATGAATGGCGACGGCACCATGAACGAGCTTTCTGGCTATGAGGGCATGGATCGCTTTGAGTGCCGCAAAAAGAGTGTTGAGGATTTGGAAAAAGGTGGCTATCTAGTTAAGGTAGAGGACTATCAAAATTCAGTAGGTCACTGCTATCGTTGCCACACTGTTATTGAGTCACGCTTGTCTAAGCAATGGTTTGTTCGCATGAAGCCACTTGCTGAAAAGGCACTTGAGGCTGTACGTACAGGCAAAATTGTATTTACTCCAAAGCGCTATGAGACAACCTACTTCAACTGGCTAGAAAACATTAGAGACTGGTGCATTTCACGTCAGATTTGGTGGGGTCATCGTATCCCTGTCTATACCTGCGAAAAGTGTGGTAAGGAGTGGGCAGCAACAGAGGCTCCTGAGGTATGTCCAAAGTGTGGCGCTACAAAGGAATTTATCTCACAGGATGAGGATGTACTAGATACATGGTTCTCTTCTTGGTTATGGCCATTCTCAACCTTGGGCTGGCCAGAGACAGAGAGTGCAGATTTGAAGCGCTACTACCCTACCTGCGATCTATGCACAGCTCCAGACATCATCTTCTTCTGGGTTGCACGTATGATTATGGCTGGCTGCAAGTTTATGGATGAGGTTCCTTTCCGCAATGTTGTTCTTCATGGTGTTGTACGTGATGATAAGGGCCGCAAGATGTCTAAATCTCTAGGCAACTCTATTGACCCACTAAACATCATTGAAAAATATAGTGCTGACTCACTACGCTTCACATTGATGCAGACAACCTCTCCAGGCATGGACGTTTACATCAACGAAGAGAAGTTTGAGCTAGGCCGCAACTTTGGAACAAAGCTTTGGAATGCTGCCCGCTTCATTGTTTCCTGTGCAGAAAATTCTGGCGACACAATTCCTTGGAATGAGGTTGCTACAGCTGAGCCAAAGCTAAATCAAGAGCTACTAGACGATGATGACCGCCATCTATTGATTGCATGCTCACGTATGATTTCCAATGTAACAGCAACTCTTGAGAAATATCGCTTCCAGGATGCTGCACTTGCAGCATATGATTTTGCATGGAGCACCTTCTGCGACCGTTATCTAGAGGGAGCAAAGGCAGCTCTTCGTGGTGATAATGTGGAGCTACGTGCACAGAAGTTTGCAATTCTTGCAAGCGTATATGGCAAACTAATCCGTGTTCTACATCCATTTATGCCTTTCATCACGGAAGAGCTATGGCATCAGTTGGGCTATGTAGGAGAAGAAGAGTCCATCATGACTGCTCCTTGGCCAACAGAACTAACTGATGAACAAATCATAAAGTATGGACTAAAGGATGACATTTTTGATTACATCGAGAATCGTCATGAGCTAGTAACAACAGGTCGTGCACTACGCACAGAATGCAAGCTAAATCCAAAGCAAGAAATTACAGCTGTAATTATTGCTAAGGATCAAATTACTGTAGAGCGTCTAATGAGAGATGCGGAAGCAATTAAGCTCGCTCTTCGTGCTACAAAACTAGAAATTTCTACAGAAGGCAATGCTTCTGGTATGCCAACCGCAAGCTGTGCACTTGGTTCTATCGGAATTCCTTTAGATGGCTTGATTGACGTAGCAAAGGAAACTGCCCGTATAGAGGAAGAGATAAAGAAGCTTCGTGGCTTCCTTGCAACTGTTGAAGCAAAGCTTTCAAATGAAAACTTTGTCAACAAAGCACCTGCAGCTATCTTGCAGCAGCAGAAGGACCGTAAGGAAGAGCTTGTTACAGAAATTGAGCGTCAAACAAAGCTTCTTGAATCATTAAAGGCTTAATTGTATAATCTAGCCTTGTAGATAGATAAACAAGCTCTACAAGGCTAGCGACAACCGCTTTTCACCTATAATCTGAGGAGATACAGAAGCATGAAGTTAAAGGTTCATTTTCTCTCATTATGTGCAGTTCTACTTACAGCTGTAATTTGTTTTTCTGGTTGCAAAACAACGACCATCACTAGAGAAGAACAAAACAAAGGAAATCTTTCTATTCAGGTCATTTTAAATCATGACGGAACCTTTACATATTTAGGTGATGTATTTGAACGTGAAGATATACCTAAGGTGCTCAAAAAGTCTGGTGCAAGTATGGGACGTTCCATAACAATTAAGGCTGCAGATAATGTAGAAAAAAAAGCACTTGTTGAGGCACGTCAATTCCTTGTATACAAAGGCTTCCCTAATGTAACTATTGTTACCAAGCGAATTGCTGTTTCATACGAGGAAGAGCTCAAAGACGACAACAAATAGTCTGTAAGAGCATATATGGCTAACGAAAATATTGCTGACAAAAATATGACATCCTCCCCAAAGCTACGCATTTTACTTGTGCACAATCGCTACAAGCTGCGTGGTGGAGAGGATAGCGTATTTGAAGCTGAGCGCGATATGCTAATCGCTGCAGGTCATAATGTGCATATATATGAGGTAACAAACGACACGATTAGTGAGAATACCTCTAAATTCAAACTTTTTATTGATACAATCTGGAATAAATCTTCTTATAAGAAAGCACTTGAAATCATCAATGAATTCAAGCCAGATGTTGTACACTGCCACAACACATTTCCTTTAATATCTCCATCTATTTACTATGCTTGCGATAAAGCTGGTGTTCCTGTTGTACAAACACTTCACAACTATCGACTTACATGCTTAAATGGATATTTATTTAGAGAGCAGGAGTGCCAGCTTTGTGAGAAATGTTTAGGCAAATCTCCGATTCGCGGCATTTTCAAAAAATGCTACCGTAATTCACTTGCTGCATCAGCAACTGTTGCTGCAATGCTAATAGTTCATCGTATACTTGGCACATACCGCAAAAAAGTCACAAAATATATTGCACTTAGCCATTTTGCCAAGTACAATTTCACTAAAAAATGTGGTTTACCTGAAGACAAGGTAGTTGTTAAGCCAAATATTGTCACACTACCAAAAGAGGTACCCCAATTACATAAAGAAAAAAACGTACTTTTTATTGGTAGAATTTCGCCTGAGAAAGGGGTTAAAACCCTTATTTCTGCATGGAGCTTGCTCAAAGACACTTTTGGATTTAAACTCATTATTATCGGTGATGGACCAGAAAAAGATACACTTTCACAGAAATACCAAAATAATAAATCAATCTCTTTCTTAGGTGGATTACCTCACGATGAAGTAATTATCCAATTAACCAAAGCATCATTGCTTGTTTTCCCTTCTATATTGTACGAGCAATTTGCAATTACTCCTATTGAAGCAATGTCTCAAGCTACTCCTGTCCTTGTATCAGACATTGCTAAAAATGCAACTATAGTCCAGGACAACATTTCTGGACGTTACTTCAAAGCGGGCGATATCAATGATCTTGCAGCAAAGCTTGCCGAGCTATTGAGCGACACCAACAAGCTCATTACGCTTGGCTCGGCAGCAAAAGCAGCCTTTGAGCAAAGCGACTGCTCAACAGAAAGCAATCTCCGTGCCTTAGAAGCCATTTATCACTCAATTCTAGCTCATGGGAAATAGAGAACAACCAATGTAAATGAATATACAGAGTGCTACTGCTCGTGCACCACTTTTATTATTCAATTTGTGAGGAGCTTCAAAAGCGCGTCTATGCTTCCAATTCACTACTCCACTCAACCACGCAAACCAAGCGCAAACCAAGTTAAAAAGTGCTAACATTTTTCTTGCTTTTTCTTCCAAAAAAGAGCACAATCTACCTTTAATTTTTTCTATATATAATATGTATAGAAATAAACAAAAACAAGTTTAACACTAAACACACATTTTTAATGGTAAATAATACGAGGTAATCGTAATGAATATAAAATCAAAATTCTCTGCATTCCTAGCGGTTATTTTAGCTACAACCGCAATTGCTTTAGCTTCTGATATGATATCTTCAGCTGAGACACCTTCCGTGATTCCACAGGTTGAAGAAGCTGTAGCTTCTGCTGAAAATGCGATTACCCAATCTGAAAATGCTCCTGCTGTTGAAGATTCAAATAAGGAATGCCACGAAGAAGAGTGTAATGCACCAGAGTCAAAATATGCTCAAGACCACAAGCACGATATGAAGCACAAAATGACTGTACTTGCATTCCAAATCGGTATAATTCTTTTTGCTGCTCGACTTGGTGGTATGCTTGCAGAAAAAGTAAATCTACCAAGCGTTCTTGGAGAGCTTGGTGCTGGTATCGTAATCGGACCTTTTGCTTTGGGTAAAATTCCTCTAGGACACTTCTTCCACTATGGTTTATTCCCTGAATGGTCTGCTGAGTTTGCTATCTCGCCAGAACTATATGGTATCTGCTCTATTGCTTCAATCGTTCTATTATTCCTAGCTGGCGTAGAGACCGACTTAAAGATGTTTATGCGCTACTCACTTGCTGGATCTATCGTAGGTATTGGTGGTGTTGTTGCTTCCTTTGTTGCAGGTGACCTACTTGCACTATATTTCCTTCCAAAATTAGGGCTTGCTGATGCTGGTCTAAGCTTCCTTGACCCAGGTCCTCTATTCCTAGGTATTATGTCAACCGCAACATCTGTTGGTATTACTGCACGTATCCTTTCTGAAAGAAAGAAAATTGACTCAGAGGAAGGCGTAACAATTATGGCTGGTGCTGTAATTGATGATGTTCTTGGTATTATTGTTTTAGCAATCGGCTTAGGTGTTATAGGTAGCAAGAGTGGTGCAGATAGCTCTGCAAGCATTGATTGGGCAAACATCGGCATAATCGCTGCAAAAGCCTTTGGTGTATGGTTAATTTCTACAATTATTGGTATTATTGCTGCTCACCGCATCAGTGGTCTATTAAAGCTATTCAAGAGCCCTCTATCAATCGCAACTATGGCACTTGGTCTTGCCCTAATCCTTTCTGGCTTCTTTGAGACAATGGGTCTAGCAATGATTATCGGTGCTTATGTAATGGGTCTAGCACTAAGCAAAACCGATATCCGCTATGTAATCCATGAAAATCTACATGCTGTTTACACATTCCTTGTTCCAATATTCTTCTGCGTAATGGGTATGATGGTAGATTTAAGTGCACTTGCAACAAAGAGTGTCCTTATCTTTGGTGGTGTTTATACCATATTCGCAATCCTTGCAAAGCTTCTTGGTTGTTGCTTCCCTGCAATGGCTTGTGGCTTCAATTTCCGTGGTGGCCTCCGTATCGGTGCTGGTATGATTCCACGTGGCGAGGTTGCACTTATCGTTGCTGGCATCGGTTTATCTGGTGGCTACCTAACAAAGGAAATTTTTGGTGTTGGTATCCTAATGACACTAGTAACAACAGTTGCTGCCCCAACAATCCTTATCCAACTGTTTAAATCTCCAGCCTCAGGTCTTCGTAAGCCAACAGTTGAATCAAAAAAATCAAGAGGTCTAGAATTTGAGCTTCCAAATGCTCAAGCTGCTGAAATGATGTGCGAAAAGCTTCTAACAGAATTTCGTCGTGAAGGCTTCTTTACACACACACTAAGCATCAAGGACCATATCTGGCAGGTTCGTAAGGATGAAATGGAAATCGGCATTCACCGTGACAGAAATATTATCACTTTCGAGTGCACCCCAACAGAACGCAATTTTGTTGCTACAGCAGTTCTTGAGGTTACAACAGATCTTGCAATTTTAGCAAATGCTCTTCGCAAGCCTGTTACCACAGACAATATTTCTCGAATGGTTAATGACTCCGATGCTCCTGACACCAAGGATAACACAATTGCAAAATACATCAATTCCTTCATTATGTGTCCATCAATTGAAGGTGGTAGCAAGCAAGAGGTAATAACAAAGCTCTGCCATATACTTTATGAGAAGAGCTTAATCTCAAATGAAGAGGAAACCGTTAAAGCTATCTTTAACCGCGAGTCTGCTATGTCAACTGGGCTAGAGAATGGTCTTGCGGTTCCTCATGCCCGTATTAACACAGCAACAGATTTGGTTGGTGTTGTTGCAACAATCCGCGATGGTGTTAAAGATTACAACACAATTGACAATAGCGTTGTTAAGGTTATTCTTCTAACACTATCTCCAGAGGAGGCAAATACTCCTCACCTTCGTATGATTTCTCATGTTGGTAAGACTCTTGACGCTCAGGCCATAGAAAAGCTTCTAAAGGCAGAAACAGAGCAGGCAATGCGAGAAATTTTGCTAGGCTAAGCATAGCACTAACAAGATTAAACATTCCTAATTAGAAATTGCTTTCCAACTTCGTTTGGATTTACTTACTCATAAATATAAGCAAGCAATCCAAACGCTTTTGGTTAGCATTTTCTGTTTAATATGAACCAATAAATAAAAGAACTATAGTGGCAAAATTCCTTTACACAAAAGAAAAAATGATTTCCTGGGGTGGCCCAGACGTTTACTATGAGGCTGAGAAAAATTATTATCTCGCAGCCAAAGTAATAAAGGCTGAATATGATGGCACCAAAGCAACAGGCACCATCCTTCATGGTGGCAGACCTATCAACACTGGATTTCAAATTACATCCAGTGGACTAATGGAATCATTTTGCCCTTGTCTAAAGAATCGTGACGAAGGAAAGATTTGCCCACACGTTATTGCTCTAGCCATTGCACTTGTCCGCAAAACAATAGCAATGGAACGGCTTGCAGAAAAGGAGCGAGAGCTCCAGCATGCAAAACGCTTTGCCACAGCACAAGAGAAGCAGCTACTTGTCGTCCGCTCACCTAAAGGACAGTCAGCAGAATTGCGCATCCGCCTGCCACAAAATTGGCACCAGCAATTTCTTGACGGAGAAATTAAAATAGAATGCCTCGCAAATATACCTGGAGGTGGTAGCAATATTTCCATCGCATACCTAGCTGAAAGAAAAATTCCAGTTTCCCTCACTAAGGATAATGCATATCTTCTCGACACAATTGAAGATATATGCGAGGGCAGAATAACAAACCCGATAAATCTTACAAAGCGCGATTTTATTTGCCTCATTGAACAGCTCAGTTCAATGAATCGCCAGATCTACCTCTCAGGCGGCAATCCTATTGTGATTGAAAAGACAAAGGTCAATTCAAAGCTAACACTTGACCTTGACCGCGAGACTGGAGAACTTTTGATGTTCCTTAATACGGATATTCCTAATGCCGCAGAGGGAGACATCCCTGATTATGTTGTTTTTAACAATTCTGGATGGGCGTTTTTAAAAGGACACCTATGGCCAATTGCACAGGTCCTACCAGGCCCATATCATCAGGTATATCATGAAACAATCGCAATCCCACGCACAGAAACAATTCGTTTCCTAAAGCTTGAACTTGAAAACATCAAGCGAATGCTGCCTGTTGATATGGAATTTCCTGTAGAGCAAATAATAGAACACCCTGCCACACCAAAAATGTCACTCAAGGTTTATGGTTCTCAGGCATCTATTCGAATGACGCTCTATGCAAATTATGGCAGCAAAGACAAACAACAAAGTGTACCTGCTGCTGCAGCTGCGAATGCAACAACAATCTCTATCCCTGATGACAATGACCCACTTACCTTCCATACCCGCAATCTCCCGTATGAGAAAGCAGCGATTGCCCTACTCAAGCAATTCGGTATTAGTGGAGAAACAGGCTCTTCAATCAACTCAATTGTGGGAGAGCATTATGTGCTTAATTTCCTCGGCACCACAATGCCATCCCTACGCCGCAAAGGTTGGCACGTCATCCTTGATGAAAAGCTCGACGCCTTTGTAGATTCTCAGGATTGTGTTGTACCTGTTGTAAACATTGACAATTCAAATACACCAGGCTACTTTGATGTGTCATATACCTTCTACACGCTTCCCGATAAAATTGTTTCCCATACGGATGTACAGCGTGCAATTACTAAAGGTGAAGCATACATCAAAAATGGAGATAAAATAACTTTTGTCGATATTAATGCAATCAACACAATGCGAGATGTTTTTTATGATTGCTCAGAAGGTGCAGGTAAAACGCCTGGTTCATTCCGTGTACGAGAAATTTATGCAGCATACCTAAAAGCATCAGTTGAAGCTCTTGAAGGTTCTGATTTTGCACACGACACCTCCCCTCGTTGGATAAAACTTGCTGAGGCAACAGAGCATGCTCGTGAAATGACTGATATTGAGCTCGATGAGCCTTTGTGCTCTACCCTACGCCCATACCAGAAAAAAGGTGTCGCGTGGCTACGCTTCCTTGAGCAAAACAACATGGGTGGAATTTTGGCTGATGAGATGGGCTTAGGTAAAACACTGCAAACCCTCTCATGGATTTCACTTGAGCGATCAAATCCAGAAAACCGCTCAAAGCCAGTAATCGTTGTTTGTCCAACAAGCCTTGTTGAGAACTGGGTACACGAAGCAGCAAAATTTGTTCCGCACCTAAAAACTCTTTTAATCTCCGGTGCAAACAGAGCTTCCCTCTTCAAAAAAATACCAGAAGCAAATATCGTAATCACCTCCTATGCACTTATTCGTCGCGACATAGAAGAATACGCACAATATGAATTTGCTGCTGCAATTCTTGATGAAGCCCAAAACATCAAAAACCGCACCACACAAAATGCAACTGCAGTAAAGCAGCTTCGTGCTAACATACATTTTGTTCTAACAGGTACACCAATTGAGAACAGTGTTGCAGACCTTTGGTCTATCATGGATTTCTTGCTTCCAACATATCTTGGAAATTACGACACATTTAAGCAAAACTACGAGATACCAATTAGCCTACCGCCTGAAAATCCACATGCTGAAGCAGCAAAGCTAAAGCTTCGTAGAAAGCTTCATCCATTCCTATTGCGTCGTAAAAAGACAGCAGTTGCAAAGGATCTTCCTCCTAAGCTTGAAAAGCTCTCATGGTGCAAGCTCTCAAACGAGCAGCAGCAGGTATATGACCATTATCTTGCAAAATGTAAGAGCGAGGTTTCCTCTTTGGTTAAGGAGAAGGGCTTTGAGCGCAGCCGCATGGAAATTCTCTCTATCCTCCTAAGGCTTCGCCAAATCTGTTGCCATCTAGAGCTACTTGGAGATGCAAACCCTCTCCCAAATGCAGCAGAGCCATCAGCAAAGTTAGAACAATTCTTTGAATTCTTTGAGCAAGCTACCTCCGATGGGCACCGCATTCTCGTATTTAGCCAATTCGTCAAAATGCTCCAGCTAATCCGAAAAGAGCTTGAGGCTCGTGGCATCAAATTCTGCTATCTTGATGGAAGCAGCAAGGATCGCATGGAAAGTGTTATGCGCTTTAATTTTGATACATCCATCCCAATATTCCTCATCAGCCTCAAGGCAGGTGGAACGGGCTTAAATCTAACTGGTGCAGATACAGTAATTCACTTTGACCCATGGTGGAACCCAGCCGTTGAAGATCAAGCAACTGACCGAGCACACCGCATTGGTCAAAAGAATACTGTCTACAACATGAAGCTTATAACCGCTGGAACGGTTGAAGAAAAAGTCCTTGAAATGCAAAACCGCAAGCGTGCAATTATCGGTGCAACCATTGAGTCTGATGAAAGCACCATGAGTAAGCTCACATGGGATGACATCAAGGAAATTCTTGAGCTATAATTCCCTCTAAATATAGCCATTGACACCCCCACAAAGCTCTATTTTGTTAGCCGATTTCACCCACAAACCTCCAAAAGGTGCAATTAATACCCCTAAAAATACCCCTAAAAGGTGCAATTAATTCCCCTAAAAACACCCCCAAAAGGTGCAATTAACTATTTAAGTCCTTGAAATTCAACGGCAATTATGCTACTTCATTAAGAACTCTTTCATAAAAGCACATTACCACATTCAAACGGAGCATTATGAAAAAAACCATTATCCTCTCAATCCTACTTATTGCTGTTGCAACACCTAGCTTTGCAGCAAGACTAAATGCTTGCAACATCTTTACATCAAATGCCGTTTTGCAACGCAATAAACCAATGCCAATTTGGGGAAGTGCAACTCCTGGCGACACTGTGTCAGTAATAATTTCAAATACTGTCAATGCAGCAACACAGGCGCAAACGACAACTGTTGACAAAGCGGGCAAATGGATGGTCACTTTCCCAGCACACAAGGCTTCAACTGAAGAGCACATTATGCTTCTAAAAGCATTCCGCACAAAAGAGAATGACACACAGCTCGTTGACCAAAACACCTACACTAATCTCGTTTACGGAGACATATGGCTTTGCTCTGGTCAATCCAATATGGATATGAGCTATGGCTGGGGACTTGTAGAAGGAAAAGAAATTATTGAGCAATATGTAGACCCAATGCTTAGAATGGCAACTATGCATCGCCATGGTAGCTACAAGCCTGATAGTCGCGTTTTTGCTAATTGGGATACTGCAAAATTTGACAAAACAAAAAATTTCTCCGCTACAGGCTTCTTCTTTGCCTACACATTGCGTCAGGCTATGCCGGAAATTCCTATTGGTCTTGTTGGTGCATCATGGGGTGGCACATGGGCAGAATCATGGCTCCCTCTAGAAAGTCTACTTTATGTAGAACAAACAAAAGAGGCCGCACAAAGCCGCATTGATGCAATCCGCGATTGGGAAAACGGCGGAAAAGAAACCTACGAGGCTCGTGTAAATGAATGGGAGCGAAAGCATGATCCACTTGGCACTCAAGCTCCTTCCCCTAAAGATGAAGAATTCAATAGCTCCGATTGGGAAACGATTCTTCTTCCAACAAAATTTGAGACCGTTTTTGAAAATTGGAATGGCGGACTCCTATGGCTAATAACCGAAATTGAGCTAACCCAAGAAGAAGCTAATCAAGAGGCAATTCTATCTCTTGGTGCTATTGATGACAAAGATGTGACCTACATAAATGGCAAAAAGGTTGGAGAAAACAATTATTGGAGCAGCAAGCGCTCATACAAAATAAAAGCAGATACTTTAAAAGCAGGGAAAAACCTCATTGCTATTAGAGCAGAAGACACAAACAATTCTGGTGGCTTTATATCTCCTGCAGAGCTAATGTATCTTGAAGTAGCGGGTAGCAAAAAATCACTCGCAAAGGAATGGAAATATAAGCTAACAAAAAATGACAATCTTCCACCTAAACCAGAAATGGTTGACAGCTCAAACAAGGATATCTTCGGCAGCCTCTATAATGGTATGATATACCCACTAACACCAATGGCACTAAAGGGCGCCATTTGGTATCAAGGGTGTGCAAATGAACGTAAATCAGAATCATATTACGGCATTCTAACACAGCTAATAAAAGCATGGCGCGAAAACTTCAACAAAGGAAGCGCTGCAGATGAGAAAGCCTTCCCATTCTATATTGTTCAGCTTCCAAACTATAGAGGCGAAAGCAAAAGACCATGCGAATCTGGCTGGGCAAGCATCCGTAATGCACAAGCACTTGCTGGAAGGTCAATAGAGAACTGCGGCACCATTGTAACACTTGATATTGGAAATCCACATGACATTCATCCAAAGAACAAGCTTGATGTTGGCAAGCGTCTTGGATGGCTAGCTCTAGCGGAAACCTATGGTAAGCATTTTGAAAAGGAATATGCTTCTCCAGAGCCAGACAATGCCACAATTCAAGGCACAAATGTTGTATTAAAGTTAAAGCACGCAAAAGGTCTTTCAACAACAGATGGAGAGACACCTAAGAGCTTCCAGCTTGCAGGAGAAGACAGAGTATTCGTTTGGGCCGATGCGGCAATTGGTGATTCTGAAACAATCATCCTAAAACCTCGAGAAGGCAACACAATCCCTGCACCACGCTTTATTCGCTACGCATGGGACGGTTCCCCTTCAGTAAATCTAGTAAATAAAGCTAATCTTCCTCTCGGAACATTTGAGCTAGAAATTAAATAAATAACACCTACATATATCAATTTTCACAAAAAATACCACAATTCACCATTCTTATTCTTGAATGAATCGCCTAAGAATGATAAAATTTTGTATTAATTATTTAGTAGAAAGAGATACCTATGGACATAAATGAGCTTAATTTAAATGATAAAGGTACCACAGAAAATACAGGACATTTTCTACAGCAATGGATTGCTGCTGATGTTGAGGCAGGCAAAACTGGTGGCAAGGTAGTAACACGTTTTCCTCCTGAGCCTAATGGCTACATCCACATTGGTCACGCAAAGGCTATTTGTGTTGACTTTGGCATGGCAGAGCATTTTGGTGGTGAATGCCACTTGCGTATGGATGATACAAACCCATCAAAGGAGTCTGATGAATATGCTGACAATATCAAGCACGACATTCATTGGCTTGGCTTTGATTGGGGTGAGCATTTCTATAGTGCTGCAGACCTCTTTGACACAATGTATGAGATTGCAGAGAAGCTAATCATCGCCGGTCATGCGTATGTTTGCAAGCTCTCTCAAGAGGAGTGGAAAGCATATCGCGGCATCCCTACTGAGCCAGGCAAAGAAAGCCCAACACGCAATGCATCTGTCGAAGAAAATCTTGACCTGTTCCGCCGCATGAAGGCTGGCGAATTTGCTGATGGTGAGATGTGTCTACGTGCAAAGATTGATATGGCATCTCCAAACATCCACTTCCGCGACCCAGTGCTCTACCGCATTATTCATGTTGAGCACTATCACGCAGGAAATAAGTGGTGCATTTATCCAATGTATGACTTTGCTCACCCAATTGAGGATGCTCTTGAGGGTGTAACACACTCCATGTGTACACTAGAATTTGAGGTGCATCGCCCTCTTTACGATTGGGTGATTGACCGCTTAGAAGAATTTGGCATGCTAGTAGAGCGTGGCGGGGTAAAAATTCGCCCACAGCAGCGCGAGTTCTCTCGCTTAAACCTAACCTACACAGTAATGTCAAAGCGTAAGCTCTTGCAGCTCGTTCAAGAAAAGCGTGTAAATGGTTGGGATGACCCACGTATGCCAACAATCTGCGGCATGCGCCGCCGTGGCTACCCTGCCACAGCCATCCGCAAATTCTGCGAAGGCATTGGTGTGACAAAATATATCAGCAACACCGATATGTCTATCCTTGAGCAGGCTGTACGCGAAGAGCTAAATAAGACAGCTCCACGCTACCTAGGCGTATTTGACCCAGTAAAGCTTGTTATTGACAACTATCCTGAGAACGAAGAGGAATTCTTCACAGGCATCAACAACCCAGAGGACCCATCTGCAGGAGAAAGACAAATTCCATTTAGCAAGGAGCTTTGGGTTGAGAGAGCTGACTTTATGAAGAATCCTCCAAAGAAGTTCTATCGTCTCGCAATTGGAAGAGAGGTTCGCCTACGCTATGCATGCTTATTCACATGCACCCACATTGTTGAGGATGAGAATGGAAAGCTATTAGAAATTCACGGCACAATGGACCTAAAATCCCGTGGTGGAACAAGCCCAGATGGTCGCGTAGTTCGTGGCACAATCCACTGGGTATCAGCAAAG
The DNA here is from genome assembly GCA_017481725.1 of Kiritimatiellia bacterium. GTDB lineage: Bacteria > Verrucomicrobiota > Kiritimatiellia > RFP12 > UBA3636 > RGIG990. The sequence continues at coordinate 21,769 of JAFUOX010000014.1, forward strand.
CATGCTGTTGAGCTACCAGTTCGCCTATACGATCGCCTATTTAGCGTAGAAGATCCACTAGCAGATTCAGAAAAGGATTTCTTGGAATTCCTAAATCCTGACTCACTTATAAATGCAACAGTACTTGCTGAGCCAGCAGTTGCAGACCTAGCACCAGGAGCACAAATTCAATTTGAGCGAATGGGCTACTTCTGTGCAGATGCAATTGACTCCAAGCAAGGAGCTCCAATCTTTAACCGAATCGCCACCCTGCGCGACTCTTGGTCAAAGAAGCAGTAATAATACACAAAAAGGTGCTCAAATCGGGCACCTTTTTTGTTAGGAAAATAGCTCTATAAAACAGTGCATCGGTAGCGATAAAGTTATCCACTCAATCTTTTACCTATTGCCTAAGTTAAAACAACACATATAGGGCTAAAAATACGAGATTATTTCTTAGCACCAGCAATGGTGTGATAAATAATTTATATATCTCACCACAAACATTCAACGGCATTAGGACGCTTGCTTTCTCAAGTATAAATATGCTATAATTTAAACAATATTTTAGGTATATTTTTAATCGTTATTTTAAGAGGCAATTTATGTGGAATTATACCGATAAAGTTTTAGATCATTTTCACAACCCACGCAATGTAGGTAAAATCGAAAATCCAGATGGCATTGGCCAAGTTGGTGCACTCGCTTGTGGCGATGCACTTACTCTCATGTTCAAACTAGATGAGAATGGGAGAATCGCAGATGTTAAATTCCAAACCTTTGGCTGTGCATCTGCTATTGCATCTTCTTCAGCTCTAACAGAAATGATTAAGGGCATGACGCTTGAAGAGGCACAGAAGGTCACAAACCAGGATATTGCAGAATTTCTTGGTGGTCTTCCTGAAGAAAAAATGCACTGCTCAGTGATGGGCAGAGAAGCACTTGAAGCTGCAATCCACAATTATAAGACTGGCGAAACATCTATGCGCTCAGTTGGCGATGATCCAGTCATCTGCCAATGCTTTGATATACACAAATCAGAAATCGTGCGTTTGGCAACAGAGAATCACCTAACAACTGTAGAGCAAATCACTAACTACTGCAAGGCTGGTGGTGCTTGCGGGAAATGTAAAGCAGAAATCCAGGAGATTCTTAACTCCGTCACTCACACAGCTCCAGAGCCAAAACAAGAGGAAAAGCCTCGTGCTATGACCCAGCTACAAAAGATTAAGCTAATTGAGCAAACAATTGATACAGAGGTTCGCCCACTATTACAGCGCGACGGCGGAGACATTGAGCTAATCGATGTAAGAGGCAATGAGGTTGTGATTGCATTCCGTGGAATGTGTGCAGGCTGCCGTTCTGCTCATATCACAAAGCAGCTTCTTGTAGAAGCAAAGCTAAGAGAATTTGTTTCAAAGGCAATTACTGTTTCAGAGGAAGGTGAGGCATAAAATGAGCCGGCTTGCTTATCTAGACAACAATGCAACTACTCAGGTGGCACCTGAGGTCCTTGAGGAAATGCTTCCATTTTTCAAAGAGTATTATGGAAATCCTTCTAGTATGCATGCCTTTGGTGGCGTTGTGCAAAAGAAAGTTGATGCCGCCCGCGAGAAGCTAGCTGCTCTTATCCATGCAGATCCATCTGAAATCATTTTTACAAGCTGTGGTAGCGAATCTGATAATACAGCAATTTTTGGTGCAGCAACTGCAATTGGTCCAGGTGGCACAATTATCACTACACGTGTTGAGCACCCAGCAGTGCTTCAGCCATGCCGCAAGCTAAAAGAAATGGGCTACAAGGTTTTTGAAATTGGTGTACATGGCGATGGTACGCTTGATATGGACGAATATAAAGCCGCACTATCCGCTCCTGGCAAAAAGCTTGTTACAATGATGTGGGCAAATAATGAAACTGGTGTTATCTTCCCAATCAAAGAATGTGCTGAGCTAGCAAAGGCAGCTGGTGCGTATTTCCACACAGATGCTGTTCAAGCAATGGGTAAACTTTCTGAAGTTAACATGGCAGAGGTTCCTGCTGATATGCTTTCATTATCAGGACACAAGCTACATGCACCAAAGGGCATTGGTGCACTTTATATTCGCAAGGGCACACACATAAATCCTTTCCTTCTTGGTGGTCACCAAGAAAACGGACGCCGTGCTGGAACAGAAAATGTTCCTTATATCGTTGGCCTTGGCAAAGCAGCTGAGCTCGCAAAAATAGATCTTGCTTCTGATGAAATAGAACGAATCAAAAAGCTTCGCGATACACTACAAGAAGCATTACTAAAGCTACCAGATGCACGCCTTAATGGTTCTCTCACAAAGCGCTTACCAAACACACTAAAGATTAGCTTTGAATTTATTGAAGGTGAGGCACTGCTCTACCATCTAAGCGACGCAGGCATTTGTGCCTCTTCTGGTTCTGCTTGCTCCTCTGGCTCTCTTGAGCCATCACATGTAATCCGTGCAATGGGTGTTCCTTTCACAGCTGTTCATGGCTCTCTACGCTTTAGCTTAAGCCGTTACAACACCGAGGAAGACATTAATCAGGTTATTAAGGTAATGCCAGGAATTGTAGATAAGCTCCGCAAAATCTCTCCTTTTGTTAATGCTTAATTTTGAGATTATAAGGTTAACTGAATTTAATTTTCATTAATGGATATCTTATGAAAGAAGCACATCAAACCTTTGTTGTCCCAGCAAAAAATGAAGAGCGCCATCTCATTAAGAAGAAAGCTTCTATCCTTATCCTTTCTGGACCTCAGCAAGGTGAAGAAGTTATTATTGAATCAACCCCATTTACCATCGGTTCTAGCGATGGGTGTGATTTAATACTAAAGGATACTGCTGTTTCACGTAAGCATTGCATTATAAAATCTGATGGGCATACCTTCTCTATTGAGGATACAAACAGCACAAATGGCTCCTTTCTTTGCGGGCTACGCATCATGCATGCATATCTCACTCCTGGCTCTGAATTGCGTCTAGGCAACACTCGTCTTCTTTTCTCTCCTTCGCTTGAATTTACTGATATCCCACTGAGCCAAAACAATCACTTTGGTGATGCTATTGGTGCTAGCGATGCAATGCGCCGCATTTTCTATTTGGCAGAAAGCTATTCTCCAACAGACGCAACTATTATGCTCACTGGTGAAACTGGCACTGGCAAAGAAATTCTAGCAGAAGAGATTCATAAGCATAGCAAACGTGCAAACAAACCTTTCGTCGTCATTGATTGCACTTCAATCTCTCGTGATATCGTAGAAAGTGAACTATTTGGCCATGTAAAAGGTGCATTCACAGGGGCAACAAGTGATCGCTCTGGTGCCTTTGAGAGTGCAGATGGTGGCACTGTGTTCCTTGATGAAATTGGTGAGCTCCCTCAAGAGCTCCAGCCAAAGCTACTTCGCGTACTAGAAAAGCGCGAAATCAAACGCGTCGGCTCAAATGATATTCGTAAAATTGATGTAAGAATAATTTGTGCAACAAATAGAAATATCAAAAAAGAAATAAATGAAGGAAATTTCCGCGAGGATTTATATTATCGTCTATCTGTTGTTAATATTGAGCTTCCTCCCCTTAGAGAGCACAAAGAGGATATCCCTCTTCTTGCTGAAACCTTTATGAGCCGCCTACACAACACAAATGCACGCGATGAAATTCAAGACTTTGATAATGCAATGAACGCATTAATGCGATACGACTGGCCTGGTAATATCCGCGAGTTTCGTAACCTTATTGATCGAGCTTATTACCATATCCAAAAGCCTGTTGATATCCTACAATGCCAACAAGGTGGCACTCTATTAAAGCAGTCTAATAATGGTTCAAATAACGAAGAAGAAAATTCCGTTACAAATAATGTTGATACCACAAAACCATTTAAGGACGAAAAAAATCGCCTAATCGATGATTTTGAGCACCAATATATTAAAGAGCTTTTAGCACGCAACAATGGAAATGTCTCTAAATCAGCACGTGAAGCCGATATTGAAAGAGCATATCTTCAACGTTTGATTAAGAAATACGGTTTAAACTCATAGAGAATGATAATTAAAAGACTCCTAGCAAAGCTTATTCCTCATACAAAATCTGCCCATGATACTAAAGCAACTCTCGACAAGGATGAGCTTGGTATTAAGGGCGAAAAACTTGCAGCAGAGCATTTGATTGCAAAGGGGTTTAAAATAATTGGCGAGCGAGTCCACGTTGGCATTGATGAATTAGATTTGATTGCAATAGATTTTAGAAACCCAATGGTCGAGCAGCTTGTGTTTGTTGAAGTAAAAACCCGCTCCTCTGACTTATTTGGAGGAGGGAAAGCTGCAGTTGACAAACGCAAACGCAATGCCCTTGCACGGGCTGCAAAAGGCTATATGAAAGCAAACCTTACAAAGCCTCATGCTATAAGGTTTGACATAATTGAAGTAACAAAGTCATCCCAAAGCTCTGACTCCTTTGAAATAACCCATCACGAAAACGCAATATCACTTCCACCTGAACTAATCACATCGGCTCTACACAACAATAAAGGACACTAACACAAAAGGAATGTTTTATGAATAGCACACTAGAAAAACTAGCTGAAGAATATGAGCTACCATATCTTCCTGAAATTACAACTGATCAACTTCCCAAAGAGCTACTCCCTCTCTTGCCTCTTCAATGGGCAAAGGACTTCTGTGTTATTCCTATTCAAATTGAAGAAAAGCTACATCTTGCAATGTCAAAGCTTGAAAACTTTTCTATTATCCAACAAGCAAGCCTTCTATTAAACAAAGAATTAGAGCCTGCATTTGCTCCAAAAGAATGCATCATCAGTGTTTTAGAAAAACTTGAGCTCGGTGCGGCTGCCGATATTCCGCATGAAGACAACAAAAAAAACACCACCAGCACATTGCCACAAAACGACCATAATCCACCTGTAACCACCCACACTGCTCAACCAATTTTTTCCGATTTGCTTTCAGATTCTGACAACCAGCCTATCACACAATTTATCAACAACATCATTCTTGAGGCTATCCGTAGAGATGCATCTGACATCCATCTCGAACCAGAAGAGAATGGCGCCGTGCGCATTCGCTATCGCCTAGATGGTAAGCTCTATGATTATCAAAGCTCACAACCTAACCAAGTGCTTCAAATCGTTTCACGCATCAAGGTTATGTCCAATATGGATATTACCGAGCGACGCCTTCCACAGGATGGCATGACTCAGGTTCGCGTGGCTAACCGCATTGTTGATATCCGTGTCTCAACAATTCCTGTTGCTACAGGAGAGCGCGTGGTATTGCGTCTATTAAATCGAGACCGCTCTCTCCTCCCTCTAAATCATTTAGGAATGCCAAACAATGCTCTTGAGGGCTTCTCTAATGCTTTAAATCAACCAAATGGCATTATCGTTGTTTCTGGGCCTACAGGCTCTGGTAAAACAACTACTCTTTACTCTGCACTTGGCACAATGGATTCTATTCGCAGAAATATTCTAACAATTGAAGATCCGATTGAATATCGTATTCCAAATATTGCACAGATTCAAGTTAAACCAAAAATTGGATTAACCTTTGCTTCTGGCCTACGCCACATTCTGCGCCAAGATCCAGATGTAATTCTTGTTGGAGAAACACGTGATGCTGAAACCGCGGAAATTGCTGTCCGTTCTTCATTAACTGGACACCTAGTGCTAACAACCCTTCACACAAATGATGCACCTGCCGCTGTTATGCGCCTAACAGATATGGGCATTGAACCATACCTACTTGCTTCTTGCTTGCGTGGCGTGCTTGCACAGCGCCTCGTACGCTGCGTCTGCCCACACTGCCACGAGATTGCAGACATCTCCACACTGCCACCACATGAGGCAGCTATCGCAGAGGCAGCTGGAGCAAAAACAATTGCCATAGCTAAGGGCTGCCCAAAGTGTCGCGAAGGATTTATCGGCAGAATCGGCATTTTTGAATTTATGCCTTGCACACCAAATGTTGCAGCAGCAATTCACTCTGGTAAGCTCTCAGCAAATGAATTACGCAATATTGTTGCAAATGAGCCAACATGGTGTGCAATGAAGGATGATGCCGCACAAAAACTCCGCAACCACATTACAACACCTGCTGAATTAATCGCATCAATAGGTCAATTTTAATGAATAATATTAGCCCTGAAAAACAGCGAGAGCTTGAAAAAAAATCCTCCGCAATCTCCCTGTCAGATATGGAAATGTTTATTTTTCCAGATCTGATTTTTAGCCTTGTTTTGGCAAATATTATGTCGCCAATCCTTTGGCGCTGGCGCGATGACCCTTGGTTTACAGAATTTAACAAGCGTGGCTCTGTTGCTCGAATCAATCGACTCAAGCAATACATAATGGATCATTACACCTTCAATCTTGATCTTGAAACTTGGGGGCTCACTACTCAAGAAAAAGAGCTTGCTCGCTTTAATAGCTTTATTGATAGAGAGACTCTTTCAAAATCAAATGCTCTATTTGGCTATGAAGGAGATAAGTATTATTTTGATATTGATATCCGCAGACACTTTGGCTTAGATAAATATAATACAAATGTTATCCCTTATTGGAAAACAGAAACACTTGAAGCAATGACTGCATTTTCCAAAAAGCCAGGCTATAACACTGGTGCAGGAGAATGTGTCTCTCTTGCAGCTCTATATGCTGCTGCCCTCTTTGTTGTGCTAGATATTCCGCTAGAACAAATTTATTTAATGGCAACACCTCTCCACTCACAGAACTTTGTTGATTTAGGTGATGGCATTATCACAAATAATCGCCGCATCGTCACAAAAAATATGTGGTTCAACGGAACAGAGCTTTCTGCTCAGGCTCGTCGTGCTATTGAACATGAAAACATAACATTTGTCACTCACTGTTCTGGTTGGATTCACACAATTTATGACACTGCCACTATTTCAAAGGCAACAATTGAAAGCTTCTCAACAAAGCTTACAAACTACCTTGCCACAAGCCTTACACCTGAAATACTTGGCAACTTTCTTCGCCAATATCCAGAAGCTCAAAATTGCTTTGTAGTAAAATATATCATCAATGGTCATCTTCATTATCTGCCACTTTCAAGAGCTTTTGCTTATGAAAGAGACACTCCGTTTAAGGTCACAGATAATACTCGCCAACAATTGCTTGCAACTATTGACCAAGAGGAAATGCATTCCGCTATCTGCCAACAATGCATTGTGCTTGATGACCTTGAAAGCTATCTTCGACAATATCCTGTTGATATCAATTCTGAGGATGACATTGCCCGACTTGAGCAACGCCTTTGCTCTAATTGCATAAATATCAAGGAAACACTTAAGCATTTAATTGCATTCTGCAAAACAACACCTCGCCTACCAAAGCATTCCGAAAAGCAATTTATTTCGCAAGGCACTCCTCTCGGTATTGTTCCTGGAATGTCTCGCGATGAAATCATTAAGCGTGTATATGCAATAAAAGATGAGAATGAATATTGTAAGATGGCTCTCTATGCTTGGCGTGATTTAAGAAACACAGAGCTTGAGCCTTTTATAAAGGCAGCACTTGAGCGCAATCCTGTTTGTATTGAAGCTACTCAAGAGTTTGTGGATGACACAGCACTATGCAACGCCATTACCACAAAGCTTACAAATGAATCTATTTATGAGGAAACCTTTAGACTTGCACAACCGGATGAGGTATGGAACTACCAAAGTGGAGATGGACTTGAGCAAGCAATTATGCTTGCAACAATTTTAAAGGCTCGCAATCCTGATTCTGCTATAGAAATTACTATTGCAAATAATATGGCAACACTAACAAGAAATGGCGAGACCTTATTTACAGCAAAAACACAAAAAACAATTTCAACAAATTTAATTAATCTTTAAAATATATAAATTCAAAAGGAATAAAAAATGTCAGAAAACACTTGTCCAAATAGAACAGAAGCTTGTGGCAATTGCACTGGTTCAGGGAATTGCCAAGACGATTCAGAGAAGAAAATTCGCAGCTGCTTAGCAAACGTTAAGCACAAGATAGCCATCATGTCTGGTAAAGGTGGTGTTGGCAAAAGCACTGTTGCAGTTAATTTAGCAATCGCCCTTGCAAAGCAAGGTAAAAAGGTTGGCTTACTAGACGTAGATATCAATGGTCCAAGCATTCCAAAAATGTTAGGAAATGTTTGTGCTGATGTCTATTCTGAGAATGGCAAGCTCATTCCTCATGAGACACATGGCATCAAGGTTGTTTCTATTGGTTATTTTCTACCAAATCCTGACGATGCAATTATCTTACGCGGTCCAGCAAAGAATGGCGTAATCCAGCAATTCATTTCTGATGTTGTTTGGGGAGATTTAGATTATTTGATTGTTGACTGTCCTCCAGGAACTGGAGATGAGCCTCTTGGCATTTGCCAGCGCATTCCTGATCCAACAGGTGCTATCATTGTTACAACACCACAAGAGGTTGCAGCAAATGATGTTCGTAAATCACTCAACTTCTGTTTGAAGCTAGAATTTCCAATTCTAGGAATTGTTGAAAATATGAGTGGCTTTATTTGTCCAAAATGTGGCGAGCTAACAAATATTTTTGCTCAAGGAGCTGGCAAAACTCTAGCAATGGAATTTAATACAGTTCTTCTTGGACAAATTCCAATTGATCCAATCGTATGCATGGGTGGCGATTCAGGCAATCCAATTGCTGGAGAAGACACTCCTTCTCCAATTCGTGATGCATTCAATAGCATCTGTGCAAAGCTCCCATAATTTTTAGCAACATTAAAAAAGCTCTCCACAATTTAATTTTTGGAGAGCTTTTTGTTGCTCTCTATCCCCAATAACTTGCTAACTAATAAACTGATTCTAAATGCCAATTTAATAACTTGCAAACTTTTTCTGTATTGGATGATTACCAAGCTTCCAATTTTTCAGTTCGTTGGCTATAAAAGAGAGAAAAACAAACTTTTGCTAACTGCTACACTTCCTACAAAAAGCTTTATCTATATTTGTTTAAGCAGTGCTTAACACCTAGTGTAGCAACATAACCCTTATCAATACTTATTCGTATTTTCTATAATTTTGGGTTTATGATAAAAAAAATGGTCGGAGAGGCGGGATTCGAACCCACGACAGCCAGTTCCCAAAACTGGTGCGCTACCAGACTGCGCTACTCTCCGACTTGTTGAATTAAAAATATGCCCGTAAGTATACATCATCACAAAACAAAAATCAAGCACTTTTTTTACTTTTTTACGAAAATTTCATAATTAAATTTAAAACTCAATTTTCATGACAGTTAAGATGCTTGCACTTAGCAAGTTACGCATACAACAAACGTGATGCACTTAACGCCACTGTGACACATAAAATAAGTATTAGCTATTTAAGCAGTGCTAGAAGCTATTGCTTCTAAAGCACTGTTAAACTTCTACATCACCCTATCTTCAACATCCAACTGATGTATTTGAATTATAGTATGTTTCAAGCAAAGCTTTTGCCTCGTAAAGAACACACCAAAGGCCATAAATTGGATTATATGCTGTGCGGATTTTGAAAAGTAGCTTTTCCTCATGCAAATTATTTGGATTAGGGCCAAATTCTTTTTTATGCATTGGAGAGTGCTTCTCCCCATAAACTTCAGCAAACCCTCCTTCATTACTTAACCACATTTTCTTTTTAAATAAGAGAGTTCCAACATTATCTCCAGCCTTTATATGAAAGGTTGAAGGGAATTGTTCATTTCTAGCAATGGCTTTAGCAGACATTTCATCCAATTCAACAAGCTTCTCAAGAGCTAATGATATATATGCATCAAGGAGCTTACCATCAAATACATTTTGAATATTGTTCAGACTAAAACTTTCTGCATTTACTTGTGGCACAATAAATAAATCCTTCTCCTTCAATGAACGCACCTGTGTAACCATGTATATAACAGAGCAATCAGGAACATCTCTAAATGTTGTATTGCAAGAAGGACAATACCAATATGAAAATTTTCCAATCCCAGAAAGCATTGAGCCACCACAGCCAACAAGTGCTGTTCGGCCATGGCAATGCTTACATGGCTTATATTCCATATTTTCCCATAATCTTACAAGATCACCAAGGGTTTTTATACCCAATCCATAAAATTGAAATCCCTCTTTATTCTGCTTTTTCTTCCCATTTGGAAACAAATGCATATACTCAGGGATAGGGCAATTTGAAATTTCTAGATTTGATAATACGTATGGACCTGTACGTAGGATTAGTTTTACGAATTCTTCGAATGTCATCATTTTTATTCCCTTTCATAATACCATCAAGGGAAGGAATTCGCGAAAAGCATTTAATGCTTGAGAACATTTTTTCGCTATTGCGAACGCATCCTTCTCTCCACCGTGGTGTTCTCACTCGGTTGGCATAGCCAATTTTGGCTAACTCTTGATGTTAAATACCGCTTGTATTTTTAAAAATATGCCGTAATTATATCTTTTAAAAAATTAAAAGCAAGACAAATGTTAATTTTTCCACAATATGCATCTAAAAATTTCACCGGCCTCTTTGTTGGCTCTTGCTCCACGCTGAGACGCAGAGTATGTGTGATGGGCGTATGGTAGCGAAAGTGCACTTCAAAATAGGGCGTATATGCACCGTTTTTAGTTTTATGAATTTTTTCTGAAACAGTTGATACTAATCCCATCTAAATCTACCTCTTTCGTACGTGCTAAATAATCCTCCTCTTTCTCTGCAACAAGACGAAACCCTACAAAACAAACTTGTTCATCCCAAGATTGTTTTCCTAGTTCTTCATCAGATGCAAACCATCTCCATTCAAACGGAAAATTTTCTATTTCATCATCGAAGTAAGTACCGCACATATAAACGCCGGGATTATCTGGGTCTGGGTGGAACGAATCTGTCCATTCCATGACATTTCCAATCATATCGTATAGACCTCTTTTGTTTGGTTTCTTTTGTCCTACTGGATGAGTCACAGTACCAGAATTTTCTGAATACCAACCCTGCTCATCTAAAAGCTTATTTCGTTCCTCTTGTGATAGAGAATCGTAGTCATGACTGCACAGATCTAAAGCGTGGTTCCATTCTTTAATAGATGGCAAACGAAACACCAAACCAGCCTCTTTAACTTCATGTGTTTGATTGAGTTTATCAATAAAACTACGACAATCGACCCAAGAGACATTTTCTACCGGACGAAGCTCTTCGCCTGTAAAATACGATGGATTATTTCCCATTACGGCTTTCCATTGTGCTTGTGTGACCTGATAAGCGCTTATTAGATACAAAGGGAAATTATGCTCTTTATCTTCTGATATTAGAACCATATTATTAATTATATCTGCTACAGTGTATGCAGACACCTTATTTTTAATTTCACCACCCATAATTATTACTCCTTTAAAGTTTTCTTAACTATGTTTATTAATATACCACAGTCAAATTTAAAAGTATCCTAAAAATAAAAAAAATAAGCCGAACGCAGAGCACACGTAGTGTGGTTTTCTCAGCGTGATGGCTAGAAGTACGAGGTTTTTGACAGGATTGACAAGATTTGGGCTGATGCTGTGGTGGGTGGCGTGATGCACGTGACACCAAAGGGACGCAACCTCCTACGCCAAGGCTACGGAGGTCGTGTTGAGCGAAAGCAATGAACGAAAAAGATTCGAAACAACCAGTTCTTAACGTCTAAATGTCTTTAGGTCTAACGACCTTGTCTCTTGTCTCACGTCCCACGTCTCATGTCCAAAGGGGCGTGTCAACGCGAAGACGCGTCTTGGGCGGTCTAACGTCTAACGTCTTTGGACTAGCGCAGCCGTGCTTGCGAATGCGCTCTCGCACAAAAACAGAATTCCTCAAGATTAAATAGGATTGATTCTCATACGAAATTGCCCGCAGTCATAAGAGCTTTGCTCCTAAGATTTATTATATTTTAATATCTTGGTTTCTTTATCTTTCAACATTCTATTGTGCCACTTTAGATATTCAGAACGCTTAGCAGAAATGTTGGGTAATTTTGCAGCAGAATCAATTCCCATTTTCTTTAAATCTTCTGCAGAGACAAGTTTCGAAACAACTAGAGATCCATCATTAAACGAAAAGGTGATTAAAGCGGCATCAAAAAACGCATCATAGTTTTTGGCAAGCAATAAGATATTTTCAGGATCAAGACATTCTGCCTTATTAAAACAACAATCTCGCCAAGGCTTAATATGACTAGCTATTAAGAGCTCCCTTTGTGTAATACCTGTTATAACACATGCCTTCGTCGTTTTTAACAAAAAATCTCGAAGTTTATCTTGTCCCAATCGCTTTGATAGCCAAGTCTTCCGTTCCGTATTTGACAATTTATCTATCTCGCCCCAATAGTCATCCAATATTTTTTTATTGTCTCGATTATCTCCAAAACTATCAATAGCTTGTTTGATATCATCCAATAAAGTAAACAACTGCAAGTGAATTAATAATTCACCTTTATTGTTTGTCTGGTAGAGTCGTATTGAACGTAATTTTTCAACAATATTTTTATCTCCGCCTAATATGAAGTTTTCAACCCCTATCTTTTTAATGTAAACTTGTTTTTTATCATAATTCAACATTAAAATAGACGAATGTGGAAAACTACATGACAAATTTTCCATACAAATATTTTCTAAAATAAATATTTTTTCTTCGTCATCCCAACACATTAGTCAACATCCTCTATTCTACAAGCCATACTGTACCTACCGCTATATTTTGCGTAACTTTCTGGTTGTCTTTCATCCTCCCAAATACGTGGAAGAAAATAAATTTCATTTCTTGAATAATCATAATTTATAAAATCTAGTCCCTTGTCCCAAAGAATTATCGCACTTTTCCTTTGATTGTTAATTGTATAGGATATAGTCATGGATCTAGCGTGCTGAAGATTATTTGGTGTAGCATCAATATTTATCCTAATATTTAACTTGTTTCCCAAAAACCTAGCAAAATCCTCCATACGCTGAACTGGCACACAATATTGATTTTGTCTTATAGATATTCGATTTATATCAGTACAATTATCAGCAAGTAAATTATCCCTCTCGCCATATCTATTACTTGTTCTTATATTTAATATAGCATTTTCACTAAATGTAAAATTCTTAAGAATTAATTCCATAATACGCCAATGCTTTACTTTTCGGAAGTAAACATCTTCATAACTAATTTCAGTTACAATCATATTCTCCAAAGGCAATCTGCATTGTGTTAAGACATCTCTAATAGGCAGATTGTTATAAGCAATAGGTTCATCTTGCTCATTGGTTCCTCCAATCCAGAAAATTTCATTGAAATTTTCTTGAGGTGGATTTGCGGTATTTTCCAAAACATTAAATTGTTCAACATCAAACTGGACATCACCACCAACCACACTATAGAGATGATTTCTAAGATTGCTTCCTGAAGGTAAATCTTTCGGGGCTTCATTATCGCGTGATGGAGACAACATATACCATGTTTCTCCAATTTTGAATCGGATACCTGCATTATAAAGATTTTGTAATGGTCCTTGATTGAAATCTGCTGTTCTGAAGCACAACCTGTTATCATCATTAACAAGGTTAAGCAACCTTTCCTTAAACTTCCATGACAACATAGAAGTATTAGAAAACAAATTTTGATCTATCACAACTTGAATTTGAGGATGATTTTGCGGTGCCTTTAAATGATGGATTAATCTGCCATCACTAATATAATCTTCATTGAACTCTTTTATCAACAATATGACAGAATACATTGGATTATTCCATAATGGATAATTGTTTTCAGCATTAACCTCATAGCCATTTAAAGTTTTATATACTCCTTCAAGAATTTCATTCCTATGATCAATAATCCAATCTCTCGCAATTTCAAAATCTCTATTAGAAATATTTGCCAAACTCTTTGCGGTTTGGAATTTTAACAGCCTATTAATACACTCAATACGGCTCTGACTATTCGCTATTACGTCCAAAGCAGCAGTTAGAATTTGTACTCTAGTTCTATCTATCTGCCTTAGATTGTTATCAGTGCCAGAAATATCGTAAATACAGAACAAAATTGCTCTATTATTATCGTCACCGTGTTTTGTAATATACCTTGGTAATGAGCGACTATCAACACTTAATCTTTCTGCAGCAACAACTTGTAAAGCAATAGATATTAAATTCCGAAGAGCAATATTATTATTTAATCTACCATCATAATCTGGAATAGCACAAATCCAAACACCAACCTGTGATTTACAAGCCAAATGAGAAGTAATTGCGTTTCTTCTGCTAATTCCTTCTCTTGGATGTAACCAAGCATGATTTATGGCATCATTAGCTGATTTAGAAACCAACTCTCCTGTTTGATTATCAAGTAAAAAACCTCTCCTATATCTACCATAATTTATTCGAACAGCCTCTGCTTTTGTTTGTTCTTCCTCTGCAGGAATAAAAACAAATGTTGCAGGAGCTGGCGTACCATGGGTTAGTAGATTGATCTCTTGAAGTCTTTCTTGAGGTAACAATAGTTTATCCTCTGTTTGCACCCATAGTTTGCCTAAGAAAGACGACGCTGCATCTATTCCATCATGAAAAGATCTATAGCCTATCGGAGTAATGACACGACGCACACTTGAAATAGGCTGTTCTTCAGTCTTTCCATTCCCTTCATTTTGAGGTGCTCCATTCTCTTCATTTTGAGAAATATTATCTGCAACACAATCTCCTTCTTCTACATTATTAAATCCAGTGTTTATTATTTGTTGACAATTTGGGCAAGAACAACCTGTAAATCGCTCTGCCGTAAATTCAAAATGACAATTTCCACAAGTAACAATATAAAATGGATTATACAAATTCCTATTATTATTAGGATCATATACATTTGTAGCTAGTGCATCAACCTGAAACTTTTCATGACCAATTGTTAAGTTACTTTCTGGAGTAAATTCACTGATGGCTGTAAAAACTTCTCGTTCTATAGAATGATTGCCCGCATGAAAACTAACAACATCTATTGGGAATCCATAGGCTGGGATTATTCTATGATGAACAAGATATTTGATAACGTGTTCTTCAAAGAGTGAATTGTACTGGCGTTCCAAAGACCCTATATAACGCCCCCTTTGCTCATCTGTAAAATGGGCGGTATCCTTCATTTGCCTCTGTATATTTTGTAAGGCTTCGTTAACCATAACCTTATGACTGATAAGATTTGCATAAAGACTACGAGCTATATCTTGAACATCTGAAAATTGAATACAAGTATCATCTACAATTCTTCTAACTTTTTCTTTAAAGCCTTCATCATTAAATTTGTCATCGAAGTCCGTTAAAAAATTATCAATTCGTGAACTTGTATCAATTTGAGGTAAATGGTTAAGAGAATCGTTAATCCTTTTTTTTCTCCACTGAAGGCGATCAACATTATGCTCGTCGTTTGGATTAGCATTAATTTCTGCATCTAATCTACCTAATAAATTTTGAAGATTTTGACGATTACCGAAAATATTACCCACGTTATCCCAAGAAGCAACAGGATTTTCAGCATTGTCGTCTTCAGTGATAGTTAAGAAAAATTCTTCAAGCAAAAATTGATTAATGTGCTGGCGAATTTGCCCTTTTGCAAAATTGACAGCAACATTTGCTGGTGCAAAAAGATTCTGACGATTAAAAACCTGCATAGAATCAACCATTACTTGACTATCGAAAATACCATTACCAACCATTGTGATAATCAAAGCTGAGTCATCTTGACGACGACCCGCACGTCCAGCACGTTGAACATAGTTTGCTTTTTCAGGAGGAAGGTTAGCTTGAATAACAGCACTTAATCCACCAATATCTACTCCAACCTCTAGTGTAGGTGTGCACGAAATTATGTTGATTTCATGGTTCTTAAAAGAGCGCTCTACTGATGCCAATTTTTCTACATCAAGCTGTGCAGAATGTTCTGGAACCCGCAGGCCTCCCCAATTATTTGCATTATACTCATATTGAGGAACAAAACCGCCCCTTAGGGTCCAATTCCGATTTTCTGTATTTTGAATAAAATCAAAACTTTCTCTAATATACCTAGAAACATCTCTACTTTCACCTTCTACGTTTGATAAAGTGTTTGTTCTCTTATCAACACTAAACTCAGTATTAGTAGCATTAGCAATAAATACAAAACAATTTGGATTAACTGCAATACCAAATTCTTCTTTTAGAACAAAAAGCGTATTATCTTTTTGTGCCCACATTCCTATATATATTTTCAATAATTCACGCACTCTGGACAAATCATCTTGCTCATCATTTATTCTGATATTAAAATGTCTTCTTAGGATTGAATTGAATGCCCCGCTATTTGGAAGATTCTTATAGAACATACCACCGCAATGAAGATCTGAATAAATATAACGAAGTGCATTTCTTACCACCCTAAGCTTTAGATCTTTTTCGGGTTCTAATTTAAAAAGAATTTCCATATAGACTTTTCTAGTCTTTCGGAAATACTCTATTATTTCAGGAATAATTGAATTCTTAAAAACATTTTGTTTTTCTTCTAGATTATTTCCTTCGGTAATAAATTCGCAAAGTTTATTGTCTGCTCTTGGAGCATTATCCAAAAATTCTTGCTGAATTTCTACATTAATAGCTCCTTGACCTTCCAATGAACGCTCACCATGTCTTTTTATGCAAATCTCTTGAAAAACAAGAGCAGGTATTAAATTGTTTCTTTTCAATTCATCTATATTAACATCGTTCCGTTGTTGGTCAGGATGTTGAATATTCCATCTTGTCTGCTCAAATTCTTTATCATAAAAATATTGTGGTAGAGAGAATTGCGACATGAGGTTATCATTACGACTAATATTTCTTACAATATCATTAAAAGAATTTTTATCACAAAGAGCAATTGATTGATAAATGCAATTTTTAATCAACTCAGACTGATGATCATTCTGAATCCAAACCGCCATATCTGCAGCATTGCCACGACTATCAGAAAAGAAAAGCAATTGACGACCATTCCAAGGTAAGTTTCTATTAGCGTTTACAATATTATCACCTAAATCTGGATCCTCTAGATTTGGGAAAAGCATTTGTGCAATAGTCAATGCTCTCAATTTTCTAGCTACAAATCCTAGTGGCATCATCATCGCCTTTGTACCAGTATATTGCGTTTGTTCTGTTGTATTAGATTCCTCCAATTCATCATCTTCAGAATCTATTCCAGCAAACTCATGCAATTCTTCATTATTGATTGTGCTCCAATTATTATTTGCGAAATCCCAATTGTCTAAATGATCTGTTCCTCGGGCAAGAACGAACATTCCTCTTTGGTCTGTGGTTCCTTCAGCAACCATCCACCCATTTACTTCTTCATTAAATGTCAAATTAAAGCCATTAGCATTAACATCTATCTCTTCTGATCGAAACCGGAAATATATTGTTTTCAACGCTTGTGGATGCTCGTTAAAAACTACATAATCTCTTTCTGCATTAACTAGACATCTAGTAGGATTATAGTTTGCATCAAGAGAACTGAAATAATTTGCTTTAAAGTAAAAATCCTTTCTAGGCTTGTTACAGGTAAAAATTTGCAGTCCAGTGCAATTATATCCATCATTATCATAAAATGGTGTATTTTGCAAATTACCCAAAGGGGTTATTTCCGAAATATTCATATCTGAATAAAAAAATCTTGGAGAATCAATAAATGTATGCAACTTATATGGCAAAAACTTTTGGTTGTTTTCATCAAGACATCCAAGAGGGATTGTGTTAAGCACATCCAAATCTTTATTATTTAATTTTAGATAATTACTAGGAGAATCTTGTTCATTAGCAATCAATCTTCTCTTTAAAGCTAATGCATCATCTTTTATCTGTTCATCAACATCACATAATACTTGTTGTGATGCAACTAATTCGCGGGAGCCAACAATTGCCTCAACGCTTTCTGGTGGAGAATTAAAAATTCCAGCAGCTGCCTGTTTTAATAATTCTGGAGAATTATCTCCGATTGTAGCGCTTGTTGCATAAAAACGGACTTGGTCATTTGTTTTATTAAAGCGATTTAAGACTCGTCGTAGCAACATATTCATATCATTACCCAAAGGTCCACTATAAAGATGTGCCTCATCAAAAACAACCGCTTTTAGTTGCCCACATTCAAATATTGCATTATCTCTTTGACGCAACATCATGTATTCTAGCATTGAATAGTTGGTAATCAAAATGTGAGGCTGATGGTTACGCAAATCATTTCGCGTTCTCACATAGTAATTTTTTTTCAATGGTGTTCCATCAGCTGCATACTCCCAATCTTCTAGATAATCACCAGAATTCGGTGTTTGACTAGTATACATTCCTACGCTAATCTTAGGGGTTTTACCAGCAACCATTTTTACAATGCGCTTAAGCTGATCCTTTACAAGCGCATTCATTGGGTAGATAAGAAGGATACGAACACCCCTAACATCTAAATTTTCGTTAGGGTCAGAAAGCAAATTATTTATCATTGAATAAAGGAAGCATTCTGTTTTACCAGAGCCTGTACCACTTGCGACAATAATGTTATTCTCTTTGCTTTTTTCTATTGCTTGAAGCTGATGGGTGTACAGTTGATAATTGCCGTCTCTTAATCCAGGATCAACAAAATTACGCATACTTGGATGAAGCACTCCTCGATCAATTAAATCGTCTATGGTCTCTCCACAAGGACTGTATGGGAAAAGCCCCTCTAAAATTGGGTCAGCAAATAACGACTGTTTATTGTTCCCATTTTTCCATGTTTTTTCTAGTTGTTGTTTTATTCTTGTCCACCGAGCTTCTTCTCCATTATTAGGAAACGCACCTACAGTTCGGTCAATTAAAAATTTAATATACTTCTCTTTAATTTCTAGATAGGATTCAACTGCATTAAAAGCCATAATTATTACCTCATATTTCTTTCATCATTTATAAACAAAGCCATATTATGTATATAATCACACATAGAAAAATATTCACGCCCAAAAACCATGCATAAGAAATCATCAATATTTCGTAGTGTTATTAGGATTTCTCTCAGTTTTTGTGATTCTTTTAAGGTTGGATCTAAACGCCAATCCGCTAATTTTTGGGCAATATTTTCAAGAAAATTCTTTAATTGGGTAGAAGAAACACTTTTGTCAATCGTTCCATGATATATCCAACGATCTTTTTTGTAATTGTACTGATACCCAGTATAATAGAGATAACTTTGTTTAGTGAATTTATTAATTCTATCACACTCTTCCCATGGTCTCTGTCCCCATACAGAGCAAATACCATTATATGATTTAATTTTATCCAATATTTGATTATTATTGTTTTTTCTATATTCGCGCCACAATTCTAAAAGATGCTTCGCCCAACCCATAGTTTCCAGTTCGCCTAGAGTAATCTCATTATTTGTATAAACAGCCTCTCGAACGATTTCAGACAACTGAGGATATGTAGAAATAACATCTTCCGAAAGAATCAAATTACGCGGGTCGTTATCATTCTCATTATTGGGATTAACAAGTCCTATCAGTACCTTTTTTTGTTCATCAGAAAGAATCCCATCTCTGCATACTATTTCCCATATGTATCTGTCATAAAGACCTTCCAATTGTTTTTGTTGTCCTTGTGGTCTTAACCAATACTCTTGACCAAAGAGCCAGTAACTCCAATAAGGACGATAATTATCATTCAAATCACAACGGTCATTTGCATTTGCAGCACCTGGCCCATTAACAAAAAACCATCCTGCCTGAAATATATAACCACTTTGTTTATGGGGATCATTTAGATTTTCTTCTGTTGCAGAATATAGTCTATTCCAAAATGAATTAAGATAATTAAATACATTTAAATCTAAACTTCCAATTTCTCTTGTCATATTTTGTATGAAATCTCTTACTTCCTTACGAACGTTAGTGTCTTCAGATCTCATAATTTCACAAATTTTTGGAATATCACAATTTGCTATAGCAGTACGTAACCCATTTGGATCTATTCCTATATCCCTATTAAATCCATTTGGTGTCGGCAAGAAAAAGCCAGAAGAAACAACTCGATTTCTTTCATTTCCATTGCAATACCTTTCCTTTGTTGCAATAAATGCTAGAAGTCCAGCACCCCATTCTATCTTTTTTATAAAAAAATCATTAAAAATAAGTTTTTGTACATAAGCAGAGCTTTTATCTTCTCTGCATAGCTCTACACTATCTGCTCTAAATTCTAAATAAGGCTGGTCTTGCAAATGAGCTGGATAAAAAACAATATATTTTTCTCCAGTACTATTTAACCTAGAAACATAATATCTAATTATTAAATCATTATTCAATCGTTCCCAATTAATCGAACGATCTGTCCCTAATATTTTTTTCTCAATCGGGTTGTATATGCGAAAGCGATAAATCTCCTCAGGACTTATAAAAATGGAACAGAATCTGCTTCTCTTTTCACTTTGGGATACATTCCCTTGCATTTTCCGTTTCAATTTAAATGAAATACACCCTTGACCGTTTGTTTCAATTTCATCAAGGTTATTTCCTCTGGAAAAGATTATAGAATCTCTTCCTTGACAGCAATTAACTATGTGACATACACCTCTATTAAAGTCATCAAGACTAAGCTCAGTAACTTGCAAATCTGAATGAGGCTTTTCAGGTAAAATAGGGATAATATCCTTTTCTGGGAGTTGTATATAAACACCTTTCCGAGGAATTCTAATATTTAAATCAAAACCATTATGTTCAATAGATATCTTGAGATCTTTTTCCCCAAGAAAAACATCATAATTTTCATTTCCTATGTTAACATTAAGGCGTCTTTGGTCGCCAAAAGGAACCGGTTTAAAATCATTTAATTCTGTGTTATCTATTGAAATATCATCGATAAATGTAACTGGATATCTAAAAACACAATGATCATTGCGAAAAACCTGCAAGGATTCACGTTGCCACGTTAGAGGAGGCGTCCATCCATTGCCGTAAGAATAGATTTGGGTGTCTCCATATTGCATTATAATATCGTTTCTTCGAATGCTATTGCACAAAAAACCGTCTTTTTGAGAAGCAGATATCAACAATCGACTACCTGATATTTTACAGAAATCATTTGAACTATCAATCCAATCCAAGTAGGAATTTCTCAATGGGATTTCTTCATTATTGATTGTAATTCTAATTGTTCCATCAGGAACAGTAAATCTATTTTCATTATCTAAAACAATCTCTTCTTGCTGGTCAGCATTATCCAATGTCCAACAGACAATTCTGGTAGTATTTCCTCGTACCTGAACAACACTGTACGTTCCCCCTACACAAAGTTTTTCCACTGGATGTTGTTCATCATCAAAAAGAATAACATCTTGCTGACATATATCAGGAATAACATCTTCTTCATGCTTGGTGTTATTGTCTCTCCACAACAATAGTTTAATTCCCGAAACACTATGAATATTTACAGGAACAGTTCCCTTAAGTTGGGTTCTTCTCCAATTGTTATTGCTTCTATATTCAACAACTGTAAAATCATCAATGCCATTTTTAAAAACAAAAACTGCTCGTATAATTCCTTGTCTAAAAATTCCTTGCTCTGGCAAAATAAAACATACATTACCTCTGAACATACCAATTATAGGTCGTGTTTCTAGACAATTATTTTGATTATTTTCTATAAATAATATACTATACACTCTGTTAATAACATTGTCTGGCAAATCCGAACAACACTCTTTAACGTCCTCTAATGATGGTGGTAAATTTGTTCTGCGATACATATTTCCGATTGAAACAAAAAAACGTTCAGCATCGTCAACTGTAGCATTTTGTTCTTCATTTCGAGTCCTAAACTGATTTAAATAAACACGAACTTGTTCTATATTCCAAGAGTGAACTTGCTGAGCTATTCTCCTAGCAACACAAACATACATGTTACCTGAATACTTTAAAATTGTTCGCAAATATTGTCTATCATGTGCACCATTAGCACTACGAAGCAATTCTACACCTAAATCTTTCAATTGTTGTTCTAAATCAACTGCATGCTGAGAAAAACTATTATACCACGTACGATAATTATCGAGTAATCCGCTATATGTAACTTCAGCATCATCATTATTATTTGACGTTAAATAAGCAATTGCCAATAGTCGTAGCGCATATTTGTAATCATTATCACTATTAATCAAATTTTCCCAGGTGTTTCTGTCGTTGCGACTTGCATCATCTGAAAAAAATTTCCTATACCTATCAAAAAAAATTCTCCAAAAATTATTCATCTTATTCATCTCCTTAGCATTTACCTTTGCACTAATCATTTAATCATTATAATATAGTTTCGCATCAAATGTAATTATAAAACCACCACTCCTAAATTTGACTATGCTGCGCAATGTGTCAAAATAAAAGACACCGAAAAGAAAAATGAAAAAAATAAGTTCAATGCCCATATTTCAAAAATGATGACACTATGAGATAATGGGATACTATGAATGCAGTATATTCTAAAAATTTCATGAAAACATAC
>JAFUOX010000073.1 GCA_017481725.1 Kiritimatiellia bacterium
GAGATTGTTGAGGTTGTTGAAGAACCAGAAGCAGTTGAAGAAGTAGCTGAGGCTGTTGAAGAGGCTGTAGAGGAAGCTCCAGTAGACGAGGTTGAGGAGATTGTTGAGGTTGTTGAAGAACCAGAAGCAGTTGAAGAAGTAGCTGAGGCTGTCGAAGAGGCTGTAGAGGAAGCTCCAGTAGACGAGGTTGAGGAGATTGTTGAGGTTGTTGAAGAACCAGAAGCAGTTGAAGAAGTAGCTGAAGCTGTCGAAGAGGCTGTAGAGGAAGCTCCAGTAGACGAGGTTGAAGAGATTGTTGAGGTTGTTGAAGAACCAGAAGCAGTTGAAGAAGTAGCTGAGGCTGTTGAAGAGGCTGTAGAGGAAGCTCCAGTAGAAGAGGTCGAGGAGTTTGTTGAGGTTGTTGAAGAACCAGAAGCAGTTGAAGAAGTAGCTGAGGCTGTTGAAGAGGTTGTAGAGGAACAGGATACATCAAGCATTGGTGCTGCAATTGATTCAATTTTAAATGATGTTGAAGAAGAAATTACAGAAGAAGTTACTGAAGAACCAGAGGTAGTTGAGGAAGTAACTGAGGTTGTCGAAGAGCCTGAAGCAGTTGAAGAAGTAGCTGAGGCTGCTGAAGAGGCTGTAGAGGAAGCCCCAGTAGAAAAGACAGAAGAAACTGTTGAGGTTGCAGATGATCCTGTCACAAAGGCTGTTGATGAAGCAATGACAATTGAGATTGCTCGCCGTGAAGCATATGATAAGCATGCTATTCAGTGCATTACAAATGGTGAGGATGCTCTTGTTCGCGGTAAATATGATACAGCTATCGCACAGTTTAAGGAAGCAAGTGATTTTGTTCGCGAAAGTCGCAGAGATTTGCGTGTTAAGGTAGATGAGGGTCTTGCAGAAGCATGGTTCCGTAAGGCAGTTATGTACCGTCAGGTCAACAATTTAGCAGATGCAGAGAATGCAGTACGTCAAGCACGTCAGTTAGCACATCCTGCAGCTGAAGAGCTAATGGTTCAAATCAAGAAGGATCAAGAAAACCCACCACCACCTCCTCCAGTAAAGCGCATAAAGCGTTGGAATGAGAAGGAATATAAGAATAATATTGCTGACATTCGTGCTCGTATGTCTCGTGCTCGTGAGTATTATTCAACAGGTGAGTATGAGCTATGCCGCCGTGAAGTAGAATTCTGCCTACGTGATTATCCATGGTGCAAGGATGCTGTTGGTCTATTACGTAAGGTAAACACACGCCTTGGTGAGTTTTATGATGATGAGCGTATCACAACTCGTACAGAAATGATTTCTGATGTTACTAAGGCTTGGACACCAGGCAATTATGGTTTGGATTATGAGGATACAGGTTATGCATCTCGTAGCACAAGCACATCTGAGGAGTCAGTAATTACACTTGGAACAACAGAGGAAATGAAGATTCTTGAGAAAATGAAGAGAATCACAATTCCAGAGATTGATTTCCGTCAGGCAAATATTACAGACGTTATCACATTCTTGAGTGAAGCATCTCGTGAATATGATGAGGATAAAGATATTCCAGAGGAGCGTCGTGGTATCAATATTATTCTAAATCTTGGTGCTTCAGCAGAGCCAGCAGCTGCAGCTCCAGCAGCAGATGACTTCGGTGGTGGCTGGGACAGTGCTCTATCTGATGCGTCCTCCACATCTTCAACAGGAGGAGTTCCACCAATCACAACAAGTGCTCGTTTTGTAACACTACTTGATGCAATGAACATGATTATGGATGTTGCAAAGTTAAAGTATCGTGTAAAGGGCAATATGGTTCTTGTAATGCCAGCTAATGCTCCAGATGGAGAGCTAATTCACCGCATGTATCCAGTTCTACCATCTTTCGTAGAAAAGGCAAAGTCCCTACGTGAGGAAGAAAAGGCTTCTGGAGATTTTGGCGATGCAATCGCAATTGAAAGCACAAAGTTTGAAGATACTCAGGATTGGAAGAAGTTCTTCGGTGAGCTAGGTGTACAGTGGCCAGAAGGTTCAACAGTTAAGTATGTTGGTTCAATTGGTAAGTTGATAGTTAAGAACACATCTGAACAGCTTGCTTCTCTTGAGAAGGTTCTTGCTGAACTTAACGTAACTCCACACCAGGTTGAAATCGAGGTTCGCTTCGTTGAAGTAATGCAAACAGATCTTGACTCCCTAGGTCTAGAGTGGAATATGAATTCAAATTGGGGTATTGCTGAGCATCGTCAGGATTCACATCTTGACTATAGCGATCGCCGCCGCATTGAAATGAGCTCAGGTAGCATAACATCTGGCTTCAATTTCTTGTCAAACAATTCTGAAATGAAGATTAATGATGGCATGCCAATTGCAGATGGAATTGCAACATTCTCATCAATTTTAACAAACCCAGAGCTATCAGTTGTTCTACATATGCTATCTACAAAGAAGAACTCTGACTTGCTATCTGCTCCAAAGGTTGTAACTGCTTCTGGTCGTGAGGCAACAATTAAGGTTGTAACAGAATTTATCTACCCAACTTCTTATGATGTTGAGATGCTTGAGTCAGATTCTGGTGATGATGATGGTGGCACAACCTATGCAGGTGCTGTTGTTGAGCCATCAGACTTTATGACTCGTGAGGTAGGTGTTATTCTTTCTGTAACTCCAGAGGTTGCTCCAGATGGTTCTCGTATTTATCTACGTTTGGCTCCATCAGTAATTTCTGAGCCAACATGGAAGAACTATGGTTCTGAGTACCCAATGTCAGTTCCTGTTGAGAATACAGTTATTGAGTCAGTACTTGGTGGTTTGATTCCTTATACTCGCTATGAAACTAAAATGGCAAAGCTTCCAATGGAGCAGCCTTTCTTCCCAGTACGCTCAGTTGTAACGGAGCTTGATGTTTATAATGGTTCAACAGTTGTAATGGGTGGTATGATTACAGAGGAAAGAATTGCTTGCGAGGATAAGATTCCTGTTCTCGGTGATATTCCTCTAATCGGTCATCTATTCCGCAACAAGTATGAGCAGAGCGAGAAGCGTAATCTATTGCTCTTCGTAACAGCTCGCCTTGTAGATGCTGGAGGCCGCGAGGTTAAGAACCCATCTGTAGATGGCATCTTCGCTGAATAATAAAACTAAATTTGGGCGCCAAATATTGAGCTGCCTGTAGTTTAAAACAAAACAGGTGACTCTCCCAGTCACCTGTTTTTTACATTAAATAATTAAAATGCATATACACACAATGAGGAGAATACAATTATGGGATTATCTAAGATTATATCTGGTGCCGTTAACGGCATAGATGCCTATGGCGTTGAAATTGAGGTTAATTTAACATATGCCGGCGATCCACAAATAGTTATTGTTGGCTTGCCTGATGCTGCTGTTCGAGAAAGCCAATATAGAGTTTGTTCAGCACTTACAAATTGCAATTTTCAAGCCTTTAATGGACGCACAGTAGTTAATCTTGCTCCAGCAGATGTTCGTAAAGAAGGTCCAATTTTTGATTTACCGATTGCATTGGGAATCATTACAACGTATCTTTCAGATCATCTTAAGAAAAAAAAGCAAGAGTTTAAGCCACAATTAGCCATCGAAGAAACAGCTATAATTGGAGAACTTTCTTTAAGTGGAGAAGTTCGTAAGGTAAAAGGTGTGCTTCCTATAGCAATTAAGCTTCGAGAGATGGGAATTAAGAATTTTCTTGTTCCTAAAGAAAATGCTTCTGAGGCCGCTGTTGTTAAAGGAATAAATATTTATCCAGTTGAGCATCTTGTAGAGGCTTTGAATATATTACAGGGTGTGGAAGAGGCTAAGCCTATAGTTTGTGATTTATCTGAATTATCTGCTAAAACAGAGGATAAAGCTTTAGATTTTATAGATGTTAAGGGACAAGAGATGGCAAAACGGGCAATAGAGGTGGCTGTTGCTGGTGGACACAATATTCTTCTTGTCGGTTCTCCTGGTACAGGTAAATCTATGTTAGCTCGCCGCATTTCATCAATACTTCCTCCAATGTCAGAGGATGAGATTATGGAAACAACCAAGATACATAGTATTGCCGGAAAGCTTCCTCCAGATATGCCACTTATGCTTGAGCGACCATTTAGGTCTCCACATCACACAGTTTCAGATGCTGGTCTTTTGGGTGGTGGCACACATCCATCTCCCGGTGAGGTAACACTTGCTCATTTGGGCGTACTATTCCTTGATGAGCTTCCAGAGTTTAATAGAAGTGTGCTTGAGGTAATGCGTCAACCGCTTGAGGATGGTTTTGTTACTATTTCGCGTGCCGCTGGCAGTAATGTTTTTCCTAGTCGTTTTATTCTTGTGGCTGCTATGAATCCGTGCCCATGTGGTTATTCCGGTGATTTAAATCATACATGCCGTTGCTCACGTCAGCAAATTCAACGCTATCGAAATAAGGTTTCAGGACCATTGTTAGATAGAATTGATATCCATATTGAGGTTCCGTCAACTAATTTTACAAATTTACAAGCAATACCTGATGGAGCATCAAGTGCTGATTTAAAGATGGGTGTAGATGCTGCAAGAGCGGTACAAAAGGAGCGATTTAAAGGACTTGGTTCTATTAGAACAAATGCAGATATGGGCAGACGTGAAATAGCTAAATATTGTTATCTCGATGAAGAAACAAGTGAGGTTATGGAATATGCAATGAATGAAATGCATTATAGTCCACGTGCTCATGATAGAATTTTAAAGGTTGCTCGCACTATTGCAGATATTGCAGGAAGTGATACCATACACCCAGAGCATCTTCAAGAGGCGCTTCAATATCGCGCATTGGATAGAACGCTTTGGGTTTAATTTAAGAAAGGTTAAGGTTAGAATATATGAAAACAAGGCAATTTGTTGATACCTGTCGCATGCATGTTCGTGCTGGTAATGGCGGAAATGGTTCTGTGAGCTTTCGTCGCGAAAAATTTGTCCCAAAGGGTGGTCCAGACGGAGGAGATGGTGGCCGTGGTGGCAATGTCATCCTTATAGGTGATGAGGATGTAGATTCATTGGTTGCGATTTTCTTTGACCCACAGCGATTTGCAGAGCATGGTGGTTCTGGTCAGGGACGCCGTAAGCATGGTGCAGATGGTGCAGACCTATTTGTTCCTGTTCCTCTTGGTACTGTTATTAAAAATGAAGAAACAGATGAGGTTATTGGTGAAATCACCTCTCATGGTGAATATGTAATTGTTGCAAAGGGAGGCAAAGGTGGCTTAGGTAATGTTCACTGGAAGCGTCCAGATCACCAAGTGCCTTATGAATATACACCAGGAACAGAGGGAGAGGAATTTTATCTACGTCTAGACCTAAAGGTTATGGCAGAAGCAGGGTTTGTTGGTTTTCCAAGTGCAGGCAAGTCATCACTTTTGCGCTGCATCACAAGTGCAAAGCCAAAGGTTGGTGCATATCACTTTACAACACTAAATCCAATTATTGGCACAGTGGTTTTTCCTGAGAAGTTCACAAGCTTCCGTGTGGCTGATATTCCGGGGTTAATTGAGAATGCACATCTAGGTGTTGGCTTGGGGCATAGCTTCTTGCGTCATATCGAGCGCTCAAAGGTGCTTGTATTTGTAATTGATATGGCAGGAACAGATGGACGCGAGCCAATAGATGATTACAATGCGCTATTGCATGAGCTAGAGATGCGTGACCCAGAGCTACTAAAGCGTAAGCGCATTATTGTTGCTAATAAGATGGATATTGAGGGAGCAAAGGAAAAACTTGCTGAATTTCGTGAGAAGTCAGGAGAAAAGCCTATTGAAATTTCTGCTACAGAAAATAAAGGCACAAAGCTTCTTGTGTCACGTCTTGAGCGAATCATTAAGCCTCAGCCTAAAACTACAGGCCGCAATGTAGCAACAGTTACCCATAAGCAAATAAAAATGCAGACCCTTGGTGCTCGCACATTAAAGGCTGGCGTTACAGCAAAGGCAGTAGCTGAAAAGCCAGTGAAGGAGCGTGCACAAAAAACTGGGCGTGAATCATCTAAGGGTTATACTCCTCCACGTGAATTAGGTGGTAGAGGTGAAAATCCAACTGCTGAGGATGTTATTTCAGAAGAGAAATTGAAGAAAGCAAGCTCTTTTCTAAAGTTCTAAATTTTGGAAGGGGCGTATGTGAAAATTCTTGATTTTGAGATACCTGAGCAAATTCAAAACGAATGCATTGCTTCGATAAAGAGGCTTAGCAATGATTCTTTATTTGAATTTTGTAGGAATAAGGAGCTTGCTAAATATTTTGGAGGCATTCGTCCAATTCCATCAAATGCTGGATTACTAAAAAGCAAGATTCTTAACCTTTTACCAAGTGGGCATGACGTAATTATATATTTCTTGCGTGAAGCTTCATTATATCAGCGTTTTACCATAGTGCTTTCATCAGAAGCATTAACTCGTGGATTTTCCTCATTAGAAAAGTCATTTGGTTCTGCTCCAATTCTGCTTGCAATGCTTTTAGATGATCGAGAGTCTATACGAGAATTTGCTCAAAAGAAATGTGAGCAAATTATCGAGTGGAAGAGTGTTCCAGAATCTCAGGAAGAAGCACAGGCCGCCTTTAAAGAAACATTTGCTCCTTTTATAAATGAGATTTCACACCTATTGAATAAGCCAGAGGTGCGAGAGGTTGTCCGAGAAGTCAAATCTGAGCTTCCTCCTGCTGAAGCAAAGGAACTATCTGAGCTTCGTAAGGAAGTAAACGCTTTGCGTAAGGTACAAAGCGAAGCCTATTCTTTTGCAAACGAGCTTACTCAGCAGCAAGAAAAGACTGCTCGCCTAGAACGAGAAAAAGCATCAATATTAGATAATGATAGAGAGCTTCGCCAAGAGAATAAACAGCTTAAAAGCTCAATAGATAGGCTGACACACGAAAATTCAAAGCTGTGTGAAAAAATAAGCTACCTAGAAGAAAAAGTAGATGCAATAAGACAATCAAAGCATGCTCAGCAGGAACGTTATGAAACGCGTCTAAAGCAAGCAACTAAATCTGCCTTTGATGAAAGCTATATTCAGGAAACACAGAAGCTTGAAAAAGAACGAAATCCAGCAGCAGAATTTTTTGCAGTATATGCTCAGAATGGCTTTTTTAAGGAAAATACCGAAGCCGCTTTAATAATTGATGGGCATAATGTTCTAAATAAAGACTATTATCAATCTCTTGATTTATCACATGAAGAAATACGAATGATGCTTGCTAGGGCATTGAGTAAGCTCTTTGACTTTTTGCCAAGGCTTCGAATTTATCTCTACTTTGATAGTTATAGCGAATCTACCAATAATTTCGGTGATGAACGCTTGATAATTAAATATTCAGGTGGAATTGGAGAGCATCGAGCTGACCGCGAAATAAAAAAGGAATATGGACATCTTCTTTTAGCAGAGGAAAAATTTATATTCCTAGTGACTGATGATAATGATATTCGCGACTATTGCTCTGAAGCTGGAATAATTTCTTCAGAAGATTTAATCCGTTTAATAAAATAGCATAGGATTTAGAAAAAAATAATATCACAAAGTAAGTGATAAAGTGAGCTGTATGTTTCTAATTGCCGTTATCGGCAAAATATATCACGGCTAAATTATGAATATACGATTGTTTTCTTGCCGATAATATAGTATAATAAATTTATAATAAAATATTATATCCTTATAAAAGGTGGAATACAGATGATCTATCTTTCAGTTATTGAAATAGCCAAAAAATGGAATATGTCTGAACGTAGTGTGCGCAACTACTGTGCACAGGGACGTATTGGTGGTGTATTTCTTACAGGCAAAACATGGAATATTCCAGAAGATGCAGAAAAACCAGAAAGAAAAAAAAGAAAATCTAGTAAGCCTGAAACTTTATTGGAAATATTGAAACGTGAAAAAGATGACAAGCACCATGGCGGTATTTACCATAAAACACAGATAGACCTGACATATAACTCAAACCATATTGAGGGCAGTCGTCTTACACACGACCAAACACGATATATCTTTGAAACAAACACTATTGGCATAGGAAACGAAGCAGTAAACGTGGACGATGTTATCGAAACAACAAATCACTTTCGCTGTATCGATATGATTATTGATAATGCTAAATGTGCTTTAACAGAGAAATTTATTAAAGAACTCCACAAAGCCCTTAAGTCAGGCACAACAGATTCTTACAAAGATTGGTTTGCTGTTGGTAATTATAAAAAAGTTCCAAACGAGGTTGGTGGGATGGAAACAGTGTTACCTGAAGCTGTTTCAGAAGAAATTAAAAAACTTTTGGCTGAATATAGCAGTAAAGAAAACAAAACCTTTGAAGATATTCTTGATTTCCATGTTAAGTTTGAACGTATCCACCCGTTTCAGGATGGTAATGGACGTATCGGTAGACTTATTATGTTCAAAGAGTGTCTAAAACACAATATAGTTCCATTCATTATTGAAAATAACCTCAAAATGTTTTATTACAGAGGGCTTAAAGAATGGAATATTGAAAAAGGGTATCTCACAGACACCTGTATGACAGCATAGGATAAATATAAAGCTTATCTGGATTATTTCAGGATTGCATACTAATGGGACAATCGGATGCAATTGTTATGCTTTATGTTTTTGCTTCAAAAAGCTATCTAACACCCTTTAAATGACAATAACAGAGAGGTTAAATATATGAAAAAAATATTATTTATTTGTCACGGTAATATTTGCCGTTCAACAATGGCAGAATCTGTTTTTACATGGCTTGTAGAAAAGCGAGGCGTTTCACATATGTTTGAAATTTCCTCCGCTGGCACATCAGATGAGGAGGAGGGTAATCCTGTTCATCATGGCACACGAGCAAAGCTTGGTATTGAGGGTATATCTGTTGTTCCACATAAGGCACGTCAGCTAGTGTATGCAGATGCCGAAAAGTATGATTATTTCATTGGTATGGATTCTTACAATATATCAAATATTAAATTTATCCTTCGAGATAAGGCATCAGAGGTGAAAATTTGCCGATTGCTTGATTTTTCACAATATCCTGGCGACATTGCTGATCCATGGTACACTGGTAATTTTGACGATACCTTCCGTGATGTGCTTGAGGGTTGCGAAGCTTTGCTTGATTATTGCTTGAAGCAAAAATAGGGTTAATGTATCGTGTAGGTCCTCACAAAAGCTAAATAATTCTTGATAATTTGTTATTTGACTAAAGCAAATATAGCACTTGAAAGTAAAATTTCAATGTGCCAAAAACTTGTAGATTTACCCAATTATCTATTGCGTAAAATTTGTGTTTGTGTTAAACTTTAAACAAAAAGTAAATTGGAATAGTTGGGGTTTTGCTAATTTACGGAGAAAAATATATGGCAGGAAGTTTTTTGAAAAAGACAGGTCTAACAGTTGCTGCAGCATTTGTTGTGGCAATGTGTATGCCTAATGCACTTAATGCTCAGCAGGTAGATAATGATGCTGCTTTGGAGCTAGAATTTGTTTATTTAGAGCGTTTGGAGGCTGCTGGTTTTGCTAATATTGCTGAGGCAGTATTAAAGGATATTGAAACTAAATTTCCAGGAGCCAAGGTTCAGATTAAGATTAAAAAGCTAGCACAATTATTAGCTCGCGGAAAATTTGATGAGGCACGTGCACAGATAGCTAAGGAACCAAATCAAGATTCTGTAGAAGTTTGGGGAATGAAATGCTCAATGGCTGACTACTATTTTGCATTTGGTAAATATGATGAGTCCTTTGCTGAATATAAGAGCTTTTTCAATAAGTTTAGTGGAAATCCTCCAGAAGAGCTACGTAAGATTTATAATGAATCATACTATAAATTTGCACAAATGCTTCTAATGCTCGATAGAGATGAAGAGGCATTAAAGGCATATGAAGCA
Source organism: Kiritimatiellia bacterium (assembly GCA_017481725.1). Lineage (GTDB taxonomy): Bacteria > Verrucomicrobiota > Kiritimatiellia > RFP12 > UBA3636 > RGIG990. The sequence continues at coordinate 9,860 of JAFUOX010000073.1, forward strand.
ATGCGTACAGGTAAATCTGGTATGCCAACACATATGCAGCGCCAAATTGCTTTCGAGAATGCTGAGCTTCTAGTTCGTATGGCAGAAGAGAATCCAGCTAAAAAGGATGAATACATTAAGCGTGCAGCTCCTATAGTGGAGAATATTCTTTGGACGCAGGATCTTTGGTTTGCACGTGCTGTAGCATTGCTTGCTCACATAAAGGTTGTTAATAATGATTTAGATGGAGCATCTGATGTAATCCAAGACAATATGCCAATGATTAAGCAGATGGATAAGCAGCTTATGGAGATGGGCAAAGAGCAAAATCAAGATTTCTCTCGTTTAAGTCCTCTTGCAGAAAGCCGTTACCTAGTTGGTCAAATGCTACATAATGAAGCAATTCGTATGGTAGAAGCAGGCGAAACAACTGGTGCTAATGCTGATAAAATTAAGAAACTGTTGCTTGCTGGTAATCCAAATGCAATGACAGAATTTGCTAATGTTTACATTCGTTATCCTGCTAGCTCATGGGCTCCAGATGCGGGATTACGTATTGAGCAAATTAAGCAAATGGCAAGTGATTTATTTGGTTTGAGTCCAAAATTAAATATCACAGAAGAGCAGCGTGCAACAGTTGCTCAAAAACAATTTGATAATGCAAGCTTAAGCTATAATCAAAATCAATTTGAACAGGCTATAGAAGCATATTTACTTGTAATTAACCAATATCCAGAGGAAGAACGTTCAATCATTGGTATTGGAAATATGATTCGTTCAGCTTGTAAGTTACAATTAACTGCTAAAGATGCAGAAACCAAAGCATATTATAAACTTCTTGAAAATATGCTTGTTGGTCATCTAGCAGAGCGTTTCCATGATAAAGAAAAGATTATTGTTGAGGCAGCAGGTAATGAAATGCTTGGTATCGCACAATTCTATCGCGATAACAATATGTCTGCTCAAGCAAATGTAGTTCAAAATCTATTCTATGAGAATTATTCTTCTCACTCTTTAGCTGCACAATTGTTGATGGGTGATGCAGAGAAGCTATATGGTGAAGAGTCTTATGAAGAAGCTCTCAAATTGTATGAGATTCTTGCAAAGAATTACAAAAAATCACCTTTGTCATATGATGCAATCAAGCGTATGGCAGATTGCTATAGTAAGCTAGGTGATGCAAAGAATGAAATTAAGGCCCGTGAGCTATATTATAAGCGTATAGAAGCACAGAAAAAGCCTTCTCATGAATTGCTATTGGCAAAATATTTATATTGTCGTTCTCTCAAGGCTTTTGCTGTTGCAGAGATGAAGGCTGGAAAGCTTGCTCTTGAATTAGAGAAGAAGGCTGGAAATGACCAGGTAGAAGAGGAAAAAGCTCCTGAAGGAGAAGAGGCTACAGAGGATCAAGCTCAGGGAGAAGAGGTAAAGAAGCAGCTTACTCCAATTCAGCGCATTAGCCAGGCACAAAAGTATCTTAGTGTTGTAATCAAGGAGTTAGGTGTAATTGAAAAATGGCTTTCTCCAGAGACCATTATTAAGTATCAAGCAAGTACAAAAGAATCAGAAATGAATCAGTCCATTTTAGAAAGCTTGTATTTTGATAAGGCTCATGCATATTCCTCCTTGTATAGCAAGGATGCAGATAAAACTGTTAAATATAAGCTATCTGCTATTGAACAGTATAGAAAATTACGCGAAAAGTTCCCTGAAAGTAAGAATATGCCAATGGTATTGATGCAATTGGGAACACTTCTATCCTCTGTTAAACAAGGTGATGAAGCAGCAGATGCAAAGTCAATGGAAGAGGCACAGGCAATTTTTGCTGAGCTAGCAGAAAAATATCCAGATTCAAACGAAGCAAAGAATGCACACTTTGTTCAGGGTAAGACACTTATTGAGCTAGGTTATCGCACTCAGGGTGTTGCTGCTTTGAAGAAGATGTTTGAGAATGCAAAGCAATATAGTGCAGGTCAAATCTATTCAGCAGCTGAAGAGCTCTATGAATCTAAGGATTATGCAACAGCATTAGAGGGCTTTGAACTAGCAATAGAAAAAGCAGAAGGTAATGAATCAATCATTACACCATGCACCTATGGCAAAGCAAAGGTTTTGCATGCTCAAAAGAAGTATGAAGAAGCGGTTAAAGTTTTGGATGAATTCCAAGAGAAATATCCAAAGAGTTATCTATTGCTAGATGTACTTGATCTTATGAGTGTTTGTGGTGTTGAGGCAGCTCGTAATGAGAGTGATGTAAAAAAACGTATCGAGCTATTTAATAACTCAATGAAGGCAATTAAGCTTGTTCGTCAATATCGTGGCACAACAGCAAAAGCTATTGCAGAAGCAGAGCTTCAAATGGGTCGTATCCTTGAAACATACGCAGAAATAGCAAAGAAATGGGATGATACTAAGCGAGCAGATGATTATATGGGTCGTGCTTCTAGCCAATACCAAAAGTTCATTATGTCCGCTAATGTTGAAGATGCAGAAATCCTTCCAATAGTCGAAGAGGCTTATGCTCGCGATATTCCAATATCTATTTCATTAAAGTTATTTGATTCAGCAAAGGAAGATTGTGATACATACATTTCACTATTCCCTAATGGTAAATATCTAAGCAAGATTATGCTATATAAAACTCAGGCTGAGCAGGGTCTAATGTCACAATCAAAGTAATTCAAATATAACAGCTTTAAAATAAATTTAGGAGAAAAATTATGAAAATATCAGTAATCAAGAAAATTTCTATTGCAGCAATGTTAGTTGTTAGTATGCTAGCTAGTGTACAAGCAGCTGAGGTAAAAGCAAAACTACTTATTGATGGAGTAGAAACACCATGTATGCTAATGTGGAAGCCTGCTTCTAAGGTATATGTTGTAAAGCAAGGTAATATGACTCGTGAAGTTTCACCTGATAGCATCCAAGCAATGGTAGTTGCTCCACCAGCTGGTTGGGATGAAATTATGAAGCGTGTTCGTTCTGCAAATCCAGCTACAGCAATTCCTCAGCTTCAAAAAATCATGCAGGAATATGTTATGCTTGATTATGATGGAAAAGCAGGTGCAATTGCTGCTCAAATCTATCTAAAACAGGGAAAGGCTCAGGAAGCACTTAAAATTTGCGAAAAGGTTGTTAGCACAAATAAGCGTGCAGCATATGCTTCAGAGATGGCTCCTTTTTACTGGGAGGCAATGATTGCTACTAGAAAGACAGCAAGCCTAGCAGGTATGCTAAATAGAGCTGTTGCATCAGGAAATCGCTCTATTGCAGCAGCAGCATTGATTGCTCGTGGTGATTTGCTTCGCTCTGAGGATAAAAATATGGATGCATTAAAGGATGGATACCTACGTGTTGTTTATCTTTATACTTCAGAAACAGCAAAGCAGCCAGAAGCAATCTATAAAGCTTTTGAAACATTTAATGCTCTTGGTCAAACAACATATGCAGAAAAAATGCGTAGTATGCTTCTAAAAAATCCAGCATATAAGAAAAGTGAGTGGGCTAAAAAGCTAACAAGCGGAAAATAATTTTGGTTGGTAAAATTTAAATAATTTTAATTAAATATAAACATAAAACACAAAACGAAAAGGTAAATAAAATGAAAAAAAGTTTCCTAATGTCTATTGTTTGCGCGGGTCTACTATGTTTTTCTGCTCAGACAGCATTTTCCCAAGATGTATCAGGTGATGTAGCAGGTGATGCACCTGCAGCAGGTCAGCTTGTAAATAATACAGCTGCTGCTCAGCCTGCAGCTGGTTCACAGAATCAATTTATGCAGGTATTGTTTGGTTCTGGACCTGTTGGCTTCTTCCTCTGGGTTGTTCTTATTGGTGCTCTAGTTGCATATATCTATCTTGCAATTGACTGTGCAATTCTTATCCAAACAGATAAAATTATGCCAGGTGTCCTAATTGCTAATGTTGAGGCAGCAATGAAAGAGGGTGATGTTGTTAAGGCTCTACAATTTTGCGAAAACGATCCAACACCACTAGCTCATATTCTTTCTGCTGGCTTTAGCCATGTTGAAGAAGGCTTCGAGGTTATTGATGAGGCAATTGCTTCTGCTGCTGACGTTGAAGTTGAGAAAATTATGCAGCGCCTAACTTGGATTTCTGTTGTTGGTAACTTGGCTCCTATGATGGGTCTACTTGGTACAGTTCAAGGTATGATTATGGCGTTCGCTAACTTGGCTGGTGGTACTCCTGACGTTGGTGCTCTTGCTGTTAACATTTCTCAGGCTCTATGGACAACAGCTGGTGGTCTAATTTGTGCTATCCCTTCTGTTGCAACATATTATGGCTTCCGTAATAAGGCTAATAATATTGTTCTTAAGATGACAATTATGACTACTGAGCTAATCAAGGATTTGCGTAACGTAGAAGTCGTTGCTGAATAGTCTCCAATTAGTGTTTGTTTAAGAAATTTTGTGCCAGCCACAGATATAAGGTTGGCACATGAACACTAAATAGTTAGAGGATTTTTTTATGGCACGAAAAAAGAAAAGAAGCAATGGAGAAGACGCAAATGTCGATATGACACCTATGATCGACGTTGTGTTCCAGCTTATTATCTTCTTCGTTGTAACAATTACAATGGCTGATGCTAAGGATAATTCTATTCGCTTGGAGCTTGCTCCAGATGGCGAAGAGGTTGAATCTGCTAGCGAAAATCCAGATGCCGCAACTTCAATTACGATTGATGTTAATCGTAAGGGACGTATGTCTATGTCCAATGTTACGATGAATGAAAAGCAGTTGCGCGACATTATGGCCCGCCGTTTTAAAAAGTTTGGAAATAACTTTGAGGTTTGGATTCGTGGTGATGCTTTAGCAACACATAACCAAATCAGAAGAGCAATGGATATTTGCACTGATTGTGGTATTGGTAAGGTTTCTTTCCTTGCTGTTAAGGATACAAGAACACCTGAACAAAGAGATTTCTTTGCTGGTAGCAATACCAAGGATGCTCCGCATGCAACGCAATACAGAACTATGAAGAGAAGGATTACTAAATAGTTATGGCAAAAAAATCACGTCGTAAAAAGGGTGATAACGTAGCATTGGAAATGACTCCAATGATTGACGTTGTGTTCCAGCTACTAATTTTCTTCATTGTTACTCTAAAGCAAGAAGATATTATGGCAAATCTTGAGGCATTTCGTCCTGCTCCTGATAGTAGTGCAACTGTCGAAGAGAAGGAGGAGCCACTTCAAATCCTTATTGGTAAGGAAGGGCTTGCCTTTAATGGTGCATTAGTTAATGAAGAACAGTTAGCTAAGAAATTAGAGAATATTGTTAAACGTAATAAAGACGCAATGATTCTTATTAAATCATCGGGCGATGCTCCTCACATGTATCTAGTATCAGCTCTAGATATTTGTAGCAGGGTTGGAATAACAAAAATTTCAGTATTTAGCTTGTAATGATTGTAACGGGTGGCACAAATGCCACCCGTTTTGCATATATGTATATTTAATCTCTAATTTCTATAATTCCTTTGTCAAATTTAGGTTTATTTGTTGCTATTCAACCTAGATTTAGAGTATAATGTAATTAATGATTTATCTATAAAGGAGAATAATGCTATGATGGATGTTGCAACATTTTTCAAAAACCACAATTTTACTGCTGATATCAATGTAGAGGCACTATTGGCAGAATTCGATAAGCAAATGGTTCAGGGACTAGAAGGTAAGGGTGGATCACTTAAGATGATTCCTGCATATGTTGATGCAGATAAGGAGGTCCCAACGGAGACACCAATTATCGTTCTAGATGCTGGTGGCACAAATCTACGTGTTGCTGTGCTTTGGTTTGATAAGGCTGGTAAGGTTAGAATCGAAGATTTCCAAAAGTATGCAATGCCAGGTACAGGCGATATGGAGCTGGCAGAGGATGTTTTCTTTGATTGCTTTGCAGATTATCTTTCAAATGTTTCACGTCGTTCAGATAGCATTGGCTTCTGCTTCTCTTATCCAACAGAAATCACACCAGACCTTGATGGTAAGCTACTTCATTGGACAAAGCAGGTAAAAGCACCTGAGGTAGTTGGAAAGATGGTTGGAACAGGCATTTCAAAGGCGGTTGAAAAGCGCACAGGCATTAAGCTAAAGGTAAAGGTTTTGAATGATACTGTTGCAACACTTTTGGCAGGTAAGAGTGCTGGCCTTGCACGTCAATACTCCGCATATGTTGGCTTTATCCTTGGCACAGGTACAAATATTGCTTATGTTGAGGCAAATAAGAATATCACAAAGATTTCTGGCATTAACCCAGATGCATCTATGGTTATCAATGTAGAGTCTGGTAACTTTAATGGTGCCGAGCTTTCAGATTTTGATAAGGCATTTGATGCAACAACAAGTGACCCAGGTGTTGGTCTATTTGAAAAGATGATTTCTGGTGCTTATATGGGTGGTGTTGGATTGGTAATGCTTAAGGCAGCAGCAACAGATGGCTTGTTCTCTGATGGCTTTGCAGCAAAGCTTCTTGCAATGAATTCTCTAGAGACAATGCATTTTGACAACTTCATTGCTAACCCATTCATCAAAGATGGCATTTTTGAAGCAATGGATCCAACAGATGATGATCGCCGTATGGCTATGACAATTGGTGAGCAGTTATTTGTCCGTGCTGCAAAGCTAACAGCAGTAAATATCGCAGCTGCTGTAATTCGCTCAAATGCTGGCACAGACAAGCTACATCCTGTTTGCGTGACAGTTGATGGTTCAACCTACTACAAGACACGCTCTGCATTCTTCAAGTCACGCGTTGAACAATATTTGCGTGAGATTTTAAATGGTCGCGGAATTTACTTTGAGGTAATTTCTGTTGACGATGCACCAATGGTTGGCTCTGGTGTTGCTGGTTTAATTTCATAAATTATTGTTTGGAGTCTCAAAATGATTATTAAAACAAAAGCATATGCACGTGCTGCATTGATAGGTAATCCATCTGATGGATATTTTGGAAAGACCATTTCCTTTACCTTCAGTAATTTTGCTGCAACAGTAACCCTTTATGAGTCTCCAGAGCTAGAGATTATTCCAACGGAGCGTGATGGCTCAACATTTAACAGTATTGATGGGCTTATGGAGGATGTCCGCCTATTTGGTTATTATGGCGGCATTCGTCTATTAAAGGCAGCAATTAAAACCTTCCGTCAATATACAATAGATAATGGAATAGAAATTGATAAGCGTAATTTTACAATTCGCTATGAGTCAAATATTCCAAATCTTGTTGGTTTGTCAGGTTCCAGTGCTATTATTACAGCATGCTTCCGTGCATTGATGGCATTTTATGGAGTTACAATTCCAAAGCCAGAGCTAGCAAATATCATCCGTGCAACAGAGCAGAAGGAGCTTGGAATTACAGCGGGCCTTCAGGATCGCGTAATTCAGGTTTATGAGGGCCTTGTTTACATGGACTTTGATAAAAAGCTAATGGATAAGCAGGGACACGGAAATTATGTTGAGCTAAGTCCTTCAATTTTGCCAAATTTATATATTGCATATCGCACAGATTTATCAGAAATGTCAGATGTTTTCCATAATAACATCCGTGCTCGCTTTGAGGCTGGTGAAAAGGAAATCGTTGATGCTATGAAGTACTGGGGTGATATAACAGACCAGGGTCGTGATTGCTTGCTATCAAAGGATTATGATAAGCTTTCCCAGCTAATGAATGATAACTTTGATATGCGTGCAAAGCTTTATAAACTAAGCGAGGGAAATCTTCGTATGGTAAAGATAGCTCGTGAGTGTGGAGCAAGTGCTAAATTCACAGGCTCTGGTGGAGCAATTGTTGGTATTTATAAGGATGAAGCAATGTTTGAATTGCTTAAGGAAAAGCTAGGTAAATACTCAGTTGAGGTAATTAAACCAAATGTTATTAAAAGCAACTAGTATTGCTTTTGTGGTTTAGAAAAGGAGGTACAAAATGGATGCACAAATTATTGAATTAACAAATGAAAATTTTGATGCAACAATTAGCCAAGGATTAACACTAGTTGATTTTTGGGCTCCTTGGTGTATGCCTTGTAAGCTGATGGGGCCTATTTTTGACACAGTGGCAGAGCAGCTTGGAGATAAGGTTCGATTTGGTAAGGTAAATATTGATCAAGAGCTAGAGCTAGCTCGTAGATTGGGAATACAAAGTATTCCAACATTGATTCTATTCAAAGATGGTGTTGATGTTGATGTTCGTATCGGCTTAACAAAAGCACCGGAATTAATCTCAATGATTAAAGAATCAATGTAAAAGAGAAGGCGCCCGAAAGGACGCCTTCTTTCATTTAAATCCGTAGCTGAATTTAGATGAAGCATTGCTTCATATTATAATCAGGTTAGTATTTAAAGTTTTAAATATCATTAGCAAAAAAGGCATCGGAATCCCGATGCCTTTTACATATATTAATAAACCATTATAAAAGTTTCTTTTGGTAGTAAGTCTGGATCTCGCCACCAATAGATTTTACCATTTTCCTGACCTGCTGTACCTACAGATTTATAGTTTGGTTTGCCATTTTCAAAGACTTCAGGGAGTATAAATGTTGTATAATTTTTACTTGGATCATTAAGAGTATCTAATGCCTCATAAGCTTGCCATGCTGCAATGTTTTCTGGTGTTGCAGAAAAATAATGTGTTCTATTCCATCCGCTTCCCCAGTCAGTATATAATCCACCTATAAGAGCATTCTTTGGGCAAGCTCTCCAATATACAGTTATTCCATCAAGACTAACCGCATATGATGCATCATCTATAGTCTCTAATGTATCAGATAAAACGATTGTTTTTAAATTAGTACAATTTCTAAATACGCCTGTGTATATTTTCTTAAGACCTGTTTTTGCTATGAAAGATGAGATACCAGAACCATTAAAGCAATTTGATGGAATAAATGGTACTTTCTCTGGCCAAATAAATTCTCCTGTTAGAGAAGTGCAATTTTGGAATGTATTGTAGCCCATATTTGTTAATGAATTTGGAATATTAATTGAGGAAAGTGCTGTACAATTTTCAAAAACAGAACCTTCTCCATTGTTATAATTACCAAAAGTAACAATTCCTTCAGTAAGAACGACATTTGTTAATGCTGTGCATCCTGTAAAGGCAGTACGTTCAATAGCTGTACAATTAGAGCCTTCTTGGATTGTGAATGATGTGATTTTTGTTCCAGCAAAGTCCTTGACTTTTACTGAACCTGCCTTCTTTGGCCAAACAATATCACCATAAACTTGTGTTTTGTAGAAGCTGTTCCATGTTGTTGTAAGTGATTCAGGAAGTTTTAGCTCAAAGCATAGAGAATAGCATTCATTAAATACGCCACCTTCCATTACACGAAGCTCAGCAGGAAGCTGACCAATAGTTTTAAGATTAGAGCATTGATTAAATGATTGTGCACCAAGAAATTTAATTGTGTCTGGTAGAAGCACGGTTTCAATATTTTTGTTCCCATCAAAGCAATTATCAGCGATTGATTCTAATCTTTTAGGTGTACCGTCAGCTAATTCAATAGGTTCTGTTAAATCAATAAATGGAGCAGTTACTTCTTTACAATTACGCAACTGAATTTGATTTGCAGTAATGCCATTACCCCATGTGCCAGCTGTTGTTTGAGCATTTAAGGTGGTGCCGGCAGGAGTTGGTCCTGTACCATCTGATACAATGCAACTTGAGCCATCATAAATCCACTTAGCAGAAGCGTGAATAGCCAAAGTAATAAGTAATGCTGTTATTAAAGTTTGTTTTGTTTTCATATACACCATTAAAATTTATTAGTTTATATCAGTTGTTGTCTTAGATGCTCACATATTATAAACAATCATTAATATTTGTCAAATCTAAACTGTACACGAATATGCGTACATGGATATGTATTTTTCAAGGACACGAATATTCACGAATTTGCACTAATAATTCAGGTGTCGGTTGGGATTTGGGACTTTAGAATTGGGGTCTAAGTACACTAAAAATATACTAATCCACATAACCCATATAACCTCATTCGTGCAAATTTGTGCGTATTCGTGTCCTTTTACTTATATATGCTCATTCCTCATTCGTGTACGCGTATTGGTGTTATGGATTTGTTTGTAAATTGTTGAATTTCAATAAAACAAATGTAGACTTTTTTTTCGATTATTTGTAAAATATAGTACAGAAATAGAAGCTATTAGGTCATTACAATAATACATATTTTTACATACTATGAGACAAGATGAAAATGCCAAAATTCAACAGCTTTCAACACATGTAGCAAATAAAATTGCTGCAGGTGAAGTAGTTGAACGCCCTGCCTCTGTAGTAAAAGAATTGATAGAAAATTGCGTTGATGCAGGTGCCACAAAAATAGATGTTGAAATCACCGCAGGTGGTCGCAAGCTCATAGCAATCACAGATAATGGTTGTGGAATGAGTAGGCGCGATGCTTTAATGGCTCCTGAACGCCAAGCCACAAGTAAAATTAAAGAAGTGGATGATATTGAGCATATAACAACACTTGGCTTCCGAGGTGAAGCTCTTGCTTCAATAGCTTCTGTTTCTCGCTTTACTCTCAAGACTCGCCGCTCTCAAGATAATGCAGGAACATGTCTTGAAATTCAGGGAGGTAAAATACTAGAAGTTTCCGATTGTGGAATTCCTGCTGGAACATGCATAGAGGTACGTGATTTATTTTTTAATGTTCCAGCAAGAAGAAGTTTTCTACGTAGCTTCCAAACGGAACAAGCTCATATTAGAAATATTGTTCTAGTTCACGCTATCGCATATCCTAAAATAATGTTTACACTTAAGTGTGATGGTGATGAGGTTTATAGACTCCCTATAGCAGAAAATCTTTATGATCGCTTACATGAGCTTGTTGGTGAAGAGGAAATGTCTCGCTTGATTCCGTTTGATGGAATTTATAAAAATATACGCATCTATGGTTATGCTGGAACACCAAATTGGACTCGCTCCGACCGCGGAGGTCAATTTATCTTTATTAATGGCAGGCCTGCAGCAACATCAGCAATCCATGCTGCAATTCGTGAGGCTTATCCTCGATTAGATGAGTCACGTAAACCAATTTTTTATTTATTTATTGAATTACCTCCAGAGGATGTCGATGTTAATGTACATCCGATGAAGCGTGAGGTTCGCTTCCGCAGAAGTAATGATGTACGTGATGCAGTCATTGCTGTTATGTCAGAAGCATTACAGGGTAATGATAGTTCATTCATAGCACCAATATCAATTCAAGAACAAGAAGAGCAAGAAACTGTTAGTGGTGGTGATATCACAAGTGCAACTCCATTTCCTGTTCCAGTGGCTAAGCCACAAGCAACAGAATATGTTTCACAGCAAGAAGAAATATCTCCAGTAGTAGATGTTGCTCCAGTACCTGCGGCTATTCCAGAGCCAACATCGCCAACACCAATATCTGTAGATTTACCTTTTGCTGATACTGTTGCCGCTCCATTTTCTAAAATTCAAAAGCATGATTGGACTCCTGTTATAAATGAGAATAGTAGCTCCTCTCAAAAGTCTAATCAATCACAAACCATTCATACTGCACCAAATTCTCCATTAGCAGAATTTAAGGTTTTGGGTCGCCTTGAAAGTGGCTATGTAATGCTTGAAACTCCTGGTGGATATACCATTTTTGATCCAAGCTCTGCTCATGAACGAGTAATCTACGAGGCCTTGTTGAAGCAAACAGAAGGAAAGCAAACCTCACAAATGCTTCTTATTCCACAAACAGTTGAATTAAAGCCTTTAGATGCACGCCGCATTGAAGCTTTGCTTCCATATTTTAAGGATTTGGGTTTTGGAATAGAAAAATTTGGAGCTTCTTCTTTTATTGTAGATGCATTGCCAGAGGCAATATCAGATACAGATTGTGGCATTGTTCTACTTGATACAATTAATTATTTAGAAACAGCAGGACCTAATAAACGCCGCGAACGTTGGCGTGAGGAAATGATTGCTTCTGTTGCTTCCAAAATTGCGGTTAAGAATAAAAATAAGCTTTCTGATCAAGAGCTGATAGGTGTAATCCAGCGCTTAGCCGTATGCGATATGCCATATACAAGTCCAACAGGTAAACCGACTATGATTTTCACTTCTTTGCGTGAAATAGATCGTCGTTTTGGGCGCATCAGATAGGTAAGGAAAATAATATGAAATTATTTAGTACATATTTAGAAAATGGCGATAAAAATAATACATTGATTTTGTTGTTTCATAAGCTTGCTTTCTTTTGTGTTTGTGGTGTTGCTATTTTAGGACCATGGGCATTTAGTGCTTGGGAAATGTGGTGGTTTTGGCCAATAGCATTACTACTTTTTGCTGGAGTACTTTTTGCTGGAGTTGGTTCAATTATTGAAATGATAATAAATAGCTCGTATGGAGACACAGCACCAGAGGTAGGCTATTTTATTTTTGGAAAACGAAAGCTTGTTATGCTTATTTCAATAATTCCTTTTATTGCATATGCTATTGTGCGTTTTGTTTTTCATACAGATACACAGCATCAATTTGTTTATATGGATGGAGAGAGAAGCTTGTTGCTTTTTATAACTCCAGTGCTTTTAGCAGTAACTATGCTTCTTGTTTGTACAAGAAAACGTTTGGTGTGGCTTTGCTTTGCAATTCTAATAAATATGTTTCTTGTTGCAATTTATTCTATAATAAATCACTATGTTACTAACGATACATTAGTGCTGTGGTTTGAGGTGCCTAGGTCAATGTGGTATGGTGGAAGAGCCACAGGAGTTTTCTTCTGTCCAAACCACCTTTCTGCCTTTATGAATTTTGGAATAATATTTAGCATTGCAATATTATTAACTCCGCGTAAAAAGGGTGTCGATTTAAAGCAAGTTCTTTGGTTAAACATTTTAGCTGCTACAGTTTTGCCATTTTTGTTGTGGGCAAATGTTTTAACATTATCTCGTGGAGGAATGGCTTCCTTATTTGTGGCATTAGTTGTTGGATTGTCTATTTTTGGCTTCAGCAATGTGAAACCACTGAAGCGTATAGGAATAATTTTAGGAGTAATTATTTCTGCAGTGCTTTTACTCGTGTTGATTTTTTCAACAGAAAATATAGTTCATGAGCGCTGCAAAAAGCATGGTTTTTATAAGTTAATGACAGAGGAATCTGAGCAATCATTTGGAGAACGGTTGCACGAAACATTTTGGTATGGCTTTGATAGAGGCTGGTATATTGGATCAGCATTACGTGCTTGGGAGTCAAACCCAGTTTGGGGTATAGGTCCAGGTCAGCACTCAAGCCGTTGGGGAGAATTTGCTGCAACACCCGATGGCACACGTGAGCCATTTAAAGCACCGAAAATGCGTAATGATGGTTACCATTTATATGAGGTTCATAGCGATTGGACACAGCTGCTAGAGGAATATGGTATCGTTGGTATTGTATTATTTATTATTCCAATGTTAACAATTTTTGGTGGTTTGATAAATGCAAAACGCCAAGCATTGAAGGATTTGAGAACTCATTCTGAAAGTCATAGTACTCGCCGTAAATATATTGATGAAAATACATCTATTGAAGCTCATCATAAAGCAAATGACGATTCTTTAGACGAAAATATTGATGAAGCAGCTCTAGATAACAATGAAGAGCATCATCATAAGCATCATAGAAAGCATAGAAAAACAGAATATGGTTTTGCAACATTAACAACACCTGCAGAGTTTAAAATTGCTGCAGCTCTACCATTAGCAGCTCTTTTAATGTGTATCTGTATGATATTTCACTCAATAGGTGATTTTAGTTTCCAAATTCCAACAATTGTTTGGACGTTTGCGATATTTATTGCTTCTGCGTTAATGATTAACTCAGAAATCAAACGATAAAAGTAAATCACATAGCGAGAAGTCAGCCAAGAAGTTTTTGCTATTTTGTAAATATTTCTTTGCCACTGGTAATGGAAAAATATTTATTAGCAACTAACCAGCCAATTAACCTTTCTCGGGATTTGTTCTTAAATTGATTGACAAATTTATGTGCATTTTCAATTATCGCTAATGCTTCACTTTCATGCTCAATATAGTAATTTATTTTCTCTTGGGCATCTGAATAATCTGGAGCAATTTCTATATAATGAACATTTGGAATTAATGTGCCTTCCATAAACCATGTTTCATATTTTGGTCTTGGCATAACGGCAATTGAATTTGATGACATAACCCACTTTAAACTAGTGCTTGTGTCATTTCCCTCAATACACAAAATAAATTTATTTTTTAACTGTTCTTTGAGTGTCTGTTTTTCCTTTAACCAATCTGAATTGTTGTGCTTTGGTTTGTGACTTGTATCCCCCAAATCAAATAAAGGATTATCAAAATATTTCTCAAAGAAATCTAATCTATGCTTTTGGTGAACCTTGCCTCTAAATATAACCTTATTTTCTTTCTGTGAATATGGAATGTCATTATCAACAAAATTAAAGTGACGAACAGAATTTAATTTTAATATTACAGCATTATCATTGTTGTCAACTATGGGTCTACTTTTTACAAAGCTTGGAACATCAGGTATTTCAACATTGTCACCGAAAATAGCTTTATATTCGCACTCTTTTGGAAAGCCCTTAATCACAGAATTTAAATCAATATAATACATAAGCTGACGCTTGTGATGTTTGAAGTTCCCAACGCATTGAGGAGCTTCTCCTAAAGAAATAGGAGAACGTGTTTTTTGAAGCTTATTGTAATAATTAACTCTAGTTTGAATATAATCGTATTCATCAGAATTTTGTATTTGATTTATATTCTTCTTTATGCAAGCTGCCAAAAACCACCTAGGGATTAATTTGTTTTTTAATCCTCTTGCATATGCATTAAATTTGGAGTTTCTTCCGCTATTTAATTTATATAAAAACTTTTTCATATTCAATTATTCTTTTGGTGCGGCTTGTCTACGAAGCTGACCGCAAGCCCCATTTACACTTTTACCTTTAGAGCGGCGTAGAGTAGTGTTTATTCCATGAGAAAGTAGGTATGCACCAAACTGTTCGCAGTTTTGCTCCGATGGTGTTTTGCCTGGATATTCAGGTACTGGACTGAGAGGAATTAAATTTACT
The DNA here is from genome assembly GCA_017481725.1 of Kiritimatiellia bacterium. Taxonomy (GTDB): domain Bacteria; phylum Verrucomicrobiota; class Kiritimatiellia; order RFP12; family UBA3636; genus RGIG990. The sequence continues at coordinate 24,932 of JAFUOX010000073.1, forward strand.
TTACACTTCAAACCACGTAAACGAGCAATTAATTCATCAGCATGCTTACGTGTGTTGTTCACTCCATCCACTAGGGTGTATTCAAATGTTATGATACGATTTGTTTTTTCTTCGTATTCTCTGCAGGTAGCCATTAGCTCATCAATTTTCCATCTTTTATTGATGGGCATTATTTGATCACGCAGCATATTGTTTGGCGCATGGAGAGAAACAGAAAGCTCGAATTGGAAGCCTTCTTCCGCAAAGCGTTTGATGCCTGGAACAATACCACAGGTGCTTATTGTAATTTTTCTTGCACCAATTCCTAACCCGACAGGAGGACCACTATTAAGAAGCTTTGCAGCACCAATAGCATTGTCATAATTATTAAATGGTTCTCCAACACCCATAAAAACAATATTATCAGGCTTTTCTCCAAGCTCGCGTGCTGCAAGAATAACTTGCCCAAAAATCTCACCTAATTCTAGGTTACGAGTCCATCCATTCATACCACTAGCACAAAAAACACACCCACAGGCACATCCCGCTTGACTAGAAATACAAATTGTGTTTCTTGTTTTTGAAGGAATAATTACTGTCTCAATTAGCTCACCATCGTGTAATCTGGAAAGTAGTTTTTTTGTTTTTGTGGCAGGGTCTTTTGCAACTTCTATTATTTCAAGAGTTTCTTTTAATGAATAGTATCGTTCAGCAAGTGCTGCACGATATGCTGCTGGAATATTATTCATATCTTCCCAGCTATATGCAAAACGTTTAAATAACCACTCATTTAATTGTGTGAGCCTAAATTTTTTTTCGCCTAAACTCAAAGTTAGCTCTAAAAGTTCGTCTTGTGTTGCTGAATAAATAGACTTCATTGTTAAAATAAAGATTTGAAATAATGATTATTATTTTTGTTGTATAAGTGTTACAAAATTTTCGTCAATAGCATAGGTAAACGCTTCTAATTCTGCAGAGTTGCCTATAAAGTCATCTAAAGTTGGAAAATCATATCCTGAAAAAGAATTGCATAATCTAGTATATAAAGCTTGGGCTTCTTTTGTTTTGTTTTGGCTAATAAAATAGTTGCAGCATGTCCATGTAAATCCTGCAAACATATGCTTGATGCCAGGTGAATCAAAATTATACATACAATCATAAATGTATGTACATGTTTTTTCTAAAAGTGAAAAATCTGGAGCAGTAGAATATACCCAATTTTCTTCAAGTGGATTTCCTATAATTTTCCCAGCATCGAGAGCAAGCTTTGTTGCGGAGGAATAAATCATTCTTGTGCTACGCAATATTGTATCTTTGTTGTTTGCTTTTTTTGCAATCCAACCCCAATATAGAGAATAAGCATATGGAGTGCGCCAATCTAGCTTGCCAAATTGATTTTCTATTTCCTGCATTATTTGTACATTTAATTTAAAATATAGTTCTAATTCTGAGGAGGTAATAGAATTTTCTACTGGAATTTCTCCATTTGGACCTAAATAAGGTGAAATTTCACAAACCCACTGCGTGCGATAGTAATTGCCATTTTTGTCAGCACCCTTTGTGCCAATTTTGTGCTGAAAAATCCATGCTAATTCAAGAGCAATAACAGGATTGTTAGGATTTATTTCTAGTCCTTTATCACGCAATAATTCAAACCCCTTTTTAATCCAATTCCATTTATCCTCTTTATTTGTCGCAAGAAGACTTATATTGTAAGAAAGGTTCCATGCATGAAAGGTCCAAACCTCGGCAATGTGTGGCTCTAATTGCGTTACTAGCTCTGATAACTCTAAGAGCTCTAAAAGCTTATGCTCAGATTGTAAATCTGTGAGTCTAAGCCATAAAATATCCGCAATAACACCTTTAAAACCTCCAAGCAAGGCAGAGGAGTATGCAATTTCACTGGATTCTGCTCCTTGCGAATAGTTTTGTTTTCTTTCTGTAAATATGGATAAACTACTGTAGCATATAGCATATAGTAGTATTATAGCAAATATAGCAGAAGAAATTATTTTAATAGTTTTATTGGTGTGTGTCATAAGGCAAAATTAAACTAAAGATTGGTGTTTTAGTCAAGAAATAATAAATGGCAAAGATATAATTTAACCCTAAATTCCTCAATTATTTGTTGAATTTATTATTAGAGAAGTTGGGTAAAAATATTAAATGCACGCGAAATGCTGCTGCTTTAGTAAATTAGGTTGATTTACGGCTCTATCAATGGTAAAATAAATGATACTTAATATAAAAGATATAAAATCACATTACAAACCAATGGAGGTGTGTTATTAACTCACAAGAATTAACAGACATAATCCTACAAAACCTAGATGATCGTAAGGCTGAGCAAATCGCTTCTTATGATGTTCGTGGCATCTCAGGTTTGACCGATTTTTATGTAATTGCCTCCGCCACATCTACTCCACATCTACAGGCATTAAGTGCCTCTATAGAAAGAGAAGTTAAGACTAAAGCTAAAGTATCTGCCCGCGTCTCAGGCGATGCGGAAAGTGCATGGATTGTGGTGGATTTTGGTGATGTAATTGCTCATATTTTCCTACCAGAAGCTCGTGAATATTATGATATAGAGGAGCTATGGCGTAATCCCCCTGTAGAAAAATAATGAGCGATATACCAAAAATTAAAGCAAAATATAAGGCAGAATATCGCGCGGTAAAGTTTTTTGGCGCGTTATTCTGCCTTCTACCTTATACTGTTTCCTTAGCAATGGCAGCAGGACTCGCTAAAATTGCTTCGTGGATAATGCATAAGCGTGTTAAAGAAGCTGTTCGCCGCATTAAACTAGTCAAAGGAGATGTTATTACTGATAACCAGGCTAAACGAATTGCTTGGATATCTCTTAGAAATACAGCCTTTAATCTTGTTGAAATGCTTCGTATAAAAAAGACGAATTTAGCTTTTATTCATAAAATTATGCCAAATGTGGCAGAGTCTATCCAGAAAATAAAAGGAGTTATGGATGCCTCTGGTAATAGCAAAGGAGTTATTTTAGCTCTTCCTCATATGGGTAATTGGGATTTGACAGGTTCTGCAGTTTATCTTACTGGTTTGCCAATATTTAGCGTTGCAGGTAAACAGCATAACCCTTTGATGAATAAGCTAATGAACGAAATGAGAAGTGGCCATGGTATGGAAATTCTTGAGAGAAGGACTAATACCGCAGCTCAAATTCGAACACGTTTAAAGAATGGGGAAATTTTTGCAATTTTACCTGATACAAGGTGCTTTACTCCAGATATTATGACACCATTTCTTGGTGGAGAAGCAAATCTAGCACGTGGTATGGCTGTTTTTGCTCGTGCGGCAGAAGTGCCTATTATTCCAACAATAATTCATCGAGTTGGGTGGAAACGATTTGAAATTAAGCTTTTTGATCCAATTTATCCAAATATGGAAATGGATAAACAGGAGGATGTTGTCCGCTTGACGCATGAAGTGATTGCCATTATAGACAAAGAGATTCAGACACATCCAGAGCAATGGTTTTGGTATAATAAGCGGTGGGTATTAGATCCCGTTGAACCCGCTTCCAAATAATCAACTTTTATTAACAACACAAACAAAAATATTATGAAAAAATTAAATCTTATAGCACTCTGTGCAACACTATGCTTAGGAGCAATAGCTCAGGACGAAATTAGGCATCCAAGTTTTGCTTCTCCATTTTCTAATCATGCTGTAATTCAGCGTGAAATGAAATCTTCCCTTTGGGGTAAGGCTACAGCAAATTCAAAAATCCTCGTAGAGGTTATTTCTGCTGCTGGCAAAGTTGATGAAATTGAAACAATTGCATCAGAAAATGGTAGGTGGGAGACAACAACACCTCGCAAATATCCTGCAGGTGGTCCTTACACGATCCGTTTAACAGATTTACGTTGCAAGCTTTCTACAGAAATCACAGATGTATATTTTGGTGATGTTTGGATTTGCTCTGGTCAATCAAATATGGAAATGAGTTACTCTTGGGGTCTAACTCGAGGCAAAGAGCTGATGGAAACAAATTTCTGCAGCACAATCCGTATGCTTAATGTGCCTAATAAAACCTCTGTTATCCCACTTGATAGTTTTACTGCAGAGTGGAAGCTTTGTACACCAGAAAATGCAAAGCAGTTTTCTGCTGTAGGTTATTTCTTTGGTGTCTCGTTAAATGAGTATTTAAATGGCGAGGTGCCTCTAGGTCTTGTAGATTCTACTTGGAGTGGAACAAATATTGAAACATGGCTCTCTGCTGAATTTATTTCAAAAATAGAAGGACAAGAGTGGGTCGCTAAAAATCTTGAGAAGAGAGAGGCCTATGTAAAAACATTTCATGATGGCTCTTGGAAGCAAATTCTCCAGGATTGGATTGAAGCAAATTCCTTTGAGAACGCATTTGGTGTTGAAGGAGTGGAAAAGCTAGATGCACGCTATGATTTCTCCAGCTGGCCAACAACTGCTTTGATAACACCATTTGAAACACTAATTGATAAAGAGTTTGATGGTCATGTCTGCTTTATGAGATCTTTTGAGCTTTCGGAAGAGCTCATTAAAAATGCAACAAAGGCAACCCTTCATTTAGGGCAAATTGATGATGATGAGAAAACCATTGTAAATGGAAAGATTGTTGGTGAAACCAAAGGCTGGAGACAACAAAGAAATTACACAATAGATAAGCCAGCAGAGGTTTTTGTTGAGGGTTTAAATATTATTGCTATCTGTGCAACAGATAGTGGCGGAGGTGGTGGCTTCCACGATGTTGCTGCAGATGATATTTGTTTAAAGCTTTATAATGGAAGTAAAGTAGTTACAATTCCATTGGCAGAAAAAGAGTGGAGCTATAAGGCAAGCAAGGTTGATTATAAAAATCGCCCACCAGATTTTGATAATGTAAGCCCATATTCATATTCAGCATGCTATTATGGTATGATGTCACCATTGATTCCAATGTCTGTAAAGGGTGCAATTTGGTATCAAGGTTGCTCAAATGTCCATAATCCTGTTGGCTATGTAAAATTCTTTGATGCTATGGTCAAGGATTGGAGGCATAATTTTACAGGCGGAGATTTCCCTGTTTATGTTGTCCAGCTAGCTGCATTTATGGGCACACACGAGGAGGTGTTTGATAGTGCTTGGGCACGCTTCCGCTGGATGCAGTATAATTTAGAAAAGAATCTTGAAAACGTTGGCACTATCGTTACAATTGATGTTGGTGACCATGCAGATATTCATCCAAAAGATAAGCAGACAGTGGGTGAGCGCTTGGCAAATTTAGCTGCTATAAAGACATATCGCATCGAAGGTGTTGAGGATACCAGACCAAACCCTGAGTTTGCTTCAAGCATAAACAAGAAGGTTATTGTTAAATTTAGCTGTGAAGCACTTGGTATCTCAGGCAATGCAAAAGAGCTTAAAGGCTTCCAGCTAGCTGGTGCCGATGGCGTATATCATTGGGCTAAAGCAGAAATTTCCAATGCTTCTCCAAATATAGTTGAAGTAACCTGTGAGGCTGTTGCAGCACCAACTAAGGTTCGTTATGCTTGGGATGATTATCCTGATTGCAATTTAATTTCAAAGGATCAAGGATTCCCTTGTGGACCTTTTGAATTAGCAATTTTTGAATTAGCAATTGAGATTAAGTAACAAAAAAACGCGCACAATTTGGTGCGCGTTTTTTGTATCATGTCATTAAATAAAATGCAATTGCTCAAGTGTTAGCAATAAGCACATATGTGATTAGACTTATCCATTATTCCACATATCATATTATTAAACGGTGAGAAAGAAATGCGATATATCTAGGTTGGTATATTGTGCTATAATCGATAGATGTTGCTTTGCTAATAGAGTTAATTACTATTTTGCATATTCAATACAGCGATTTTCACGAATAACAACAACCTTTACTTGTCCTGGATATTTGACCTCAAGCTGGATGCGGCGAGCAATTTCCTTGGCAAGATTCATTGCTTGGCTATCTGTTGTTTCCGTTGGATCAACAATAACATTAATTTCGCGACCAGCCTGAACAGCATAGCTATTCTTTGTTTGTTTAAAGGAGTTGGCTATTTTTTCCATTTTCTCTACACGCTCTAGATAGAGAGATGTGCTTTCACTGCGTGCACCTGGGCGTGAAGAAGAAATAGCATCAGCTATAGATACAATAATTGCATAGCGAGTAATGTTTGAAATCTCACCATGATGCCCAGCAACACCAGCAACAATCTCCTCTGGCTGATTGAGCTTGCGAAGAAAATCTGCACCGATTGCTGCATGTGGACCTTGAATTTCATGATCTAGTGCTTTACCTATATCATGAAGCAAACCAATTCTACGAGCGATTGTGGCATCTAAATGAAGCTCAGTTGCAATCATCCCTGCAAGATTTGCTACCTCAATACTATGCTGCAAAACATTTTGAGTAAAGCTTGTGCGGAAATATAATCTACCAAGCTTATTAAGAATTTGTTTGTCGTTTTCTATTAAATTACATTTAGCACATGCTTTTGCACCAATATCGTTGAGATATGTGTCAAAGTTTTCAGTAACCTCACGAACCATTTCTTCAATCTTCTGCACAGTAATTGTGCCACCAGCAATTAGCTTCTCTAAAACAATTCCTGCTAATTCACGGCGTTCAGGAGATAGAGACGAAATAGTAACTGAGTTTGGTGCTTCCTCTATAATAATATTAACACCAGTAGCAGCTTCTAATGCACGAATATTTCTGCCCTCGCGGCCAATAATCTTACCCTTTACCATTGGGTCATCAAAGGTTACTGTGCGTAGCATTAAATCAGTGATGTGAGATGATGAGTAGCGCTGCATTGCTGGAATAATAATCTCACGAGCCAATTCCTCTGAGGTTTCTTTGAGAGTTTCCTTTTCACGCTTAATAAGTGTGGCAATGTCTTCTTCTAGCTCTTTTTTAGCTTCGTCAAACAATTCTTGTTTTGCCTCTTCACGAGTGAAGCGAGCAAGCTTTTGTAGTTTATCTGTAGTTTCCTTTAGAAGAGCATCTGCTTTAGCTTCACGCTCTTTAATTGAAATATTAAATTTTTCTGTTTCTTCTTGACGCTTCTCAAGAATTGCTTCCTTTTTATTTATTAAGTCAGCCTTACTATTAAGATTTTGCTCTCGTGATAAGAGAATTTCTTCACGTTTATTAATAGCTTCTTGTTCTTTAGCAAATTGTTTTTTTTGTTCACGCGTGGTTGCTTCAAAAGCTTCACGTGCTTTTATTGCGGCTGTCTTAGCTTGAATTTCTGCAGTACGAATAATATTTGCTGCTTCACGTTCTGCATCGAGCTTGGATTTCTTAAAATTTGTTTTTATAGAAGAAAGGTTATTTTTAATTAGAATGGTTCTTAGTTGATAACCAACAAAGATTCCTATTATTAAACCTGAAAATGATGCTACTAATACTTGAATCATGTTATAGCCCTATTAAATATATTTATCATAGTTTTTTGAGAATAGGTGAGATTACGATAGTACCTAACAAAAGAATTGTAAGAGGTAATAGAATTGCTAGCTTAATCGCCAAATCAGACCACCCATTAGCGGAAATACCAGAGTTTAAAATTATTGCTTCTGCCGGAATAATTTTATTTGTATCTGTATTGCCCTTTAACCATTCAATTGCAGAAAAGATAAAAAGCTTGTTTCCTGAAATACCTTGCCCAACCATTGTATTTGAAATAATTGAAGCATCACCACAAACAACTATACGTGTGTTTTGTTTCTTTCCCAATTCATCAGGCATACCAAGCTGGACAGCTGCTGCGATAGTTGAAGGGAAATCTTCTTTAGTAATGGATGGTTCAGAAAGGATAAGCGGAGTAAATATTGGTTTGTCTGCTAGCTCTGTTGTTGTTAAATGAATATCTGATGCCGGAGATAAATAACAAGGAGAAGAAAATGTGGTTGCAATGTTTGTTAAAGGCTCAGTTATTTCATGTCTGTTGTAAATTGTTGTAGTGACAGGAATTATATTTTTATTACCTTGTGAAAGTGGAGCAGATATCTGTATGTTCCAAATATTTAAAAGAGGAGCAAGCCCATTTGCAAAATATGAATCAAAAAGGAATAAAGCTTTTCCTCCATTATTTAAATATGTTGAAATAGCATTAATCTCTGTTTCTGAGAAAATTGTTGTTGGGCCAGCAATAGTAAGGATATCGCAATCCTTTGGTATTTGACAATTTTTATTTAAATTAAGGATATCAATCTCATTGTCATATAACTCTAACAATCGTGCTATATTTGATGCTCCTGTGTGTCTGTCAGCACTATTAGGATTATATTCGCCATGTCCAGTTAGAAAATATATTTTAGAGGATTCTGTGCGAAGAAGCTTATGAATTGTTAAAGTGCAAATTGATTCACCGATAAAATTAGAAGCTGGATTAGCTTGCTGTGTATTCGTCTCTATAGAATTACCAGAAAGCTCAGCCTCTGAGATGCATTTTGACTCTAATCCACGAGAAATAATTATTGAATTTACCTCAACATCATATTGCTTTAATATTGTTGCGGTTTCTGTAATATCAAGGTTTGCATCAATAATTTGAATTTCTATATTAAGCTGTGGAATTTGTTTAGATAATTCTTGATACTCCTTTAAAAGCTTGCGTGCAGGCTTTCTGAAAGGGTGGGAGCGCTCAAAAATAGATATTATTTTTAATTCACCCTTTGTTTCACGCAATATGTCAATAGATTGCTGACTTAATCCGTGTGGGATAAGAGAGTCATAATGGTACCTGACATATATACGAGAAGCACAAAAATTTATTAATACTAAAAGAATACAAGCAAAAAGAATAGAAAGAAAAACATTAACCTTAAAAAAGGTAATGGTTCTTTTAAAATTATTTTTTTTGTTTGTATTCTTTTTCATATTTTAGTTTTATATGAGGATTAGAATTTAGAAGCAAAGCATTGTGCAAGCTTTGTACCACCTTCTTCTGTTAGATGAAGACCATCAGTATTTAGAAGACCTTCTCCATTGCCAAAGGCACCTCTAACATCTACAAAAATAGCTCCCTCTTCCTTAACAACTTGAGCGATTGCCTTTGAAATTCTTTCGCCAGCTGCATTAAAGATTTCATGCTCTCCGACCATGATAGGGATGTTTGCTACTATAGGTATGGAATTATTGTTTTTGCAAGCTTGGATCATCGCTCTAATATTAGCTGCAGATGATGCTGCATCATAACCACGAATAGCATCGTTGCTTCCAAACATAATGCAAACATATCCTGGTTTTGAGGCTAAAGCAGAACGTACCATAGAAACACCCTCAGATGTTGTTTTGCCTCCAACACCATAGTTTTGAACATTTTTAGCAATCATGCCTGCAAGTCTTGATGGATATGGAATTCCATCACAAGCATAACCAGCTGTAATACTGTCTCCAACGCATGCAACAATATTTGAATCATTGTCGCCAACATTATTTGAAATACCGTCATCCCCGCTATCACAACCTATATTAAATAGAGTTGCAATAATAATAGCAGTAGCGGTTGTAACTAATTTTTTTATTTTATTCATAATTTCCCTTTGTATATCATAATTTGTTGTTAAGAAAATTAAAATTATTGTCCGCGTTCCAGTCTTGCTGCAAGTCGCTCTGGTAGGCTTGCTGCTCGTATTCTAGATTGAGCTGCAGAAACATCATACGCCACACGTCTAAAGCAAATCTGTTTGCTTTCAGGATAAAAAATACAATATGAAGACATAGGATTGCCATCACGTGGCTGCCCAACACTTCCAGTATTAACAAAGTATTTTTTACCTAGTTCAATTTTAATATCTTGAGGAGGTAATTGCTCTACCATATGACCTTGTTTTTTAAAGATGGTAGGAACATGTGTATGCCCATGAAAACAAATTTGGGTATTTTGATAATTCAAATGAGATTCTGCTTCAATTGAATCAAATACATAGCCCCAACGTTCTGGCATATCGAGTGTACTATGAACAAGAGTAATATTTTTGTTTACAATGCTATATGGTAATTTTTTAAGCCATTCTATATTTTCAGATGTTAACTCTCTGCGTGTCCATTCTATAACATTGGCTGCCACAGGATGAAAATCATCTAATGACTCATCAAATGCACAATAATGGTCATGGTTACCACACACTGTAAATGATGCTATTTTTTTTATTGTTTCCACACATTCATTTGGAGTAGCATTATAGCCGACAACATCACCAACGCAGAGAAAGTCTGTTACATTCTCTGCATTAGCATCCTCAAGCACAGCATTTAGTGCATCAATGTTTGCATGGATATCTCCAAATATGGCGATTTTCTTTTCCATTTTATTTATTAAGCTTGCATTCCTAGTAATAGGGCTGCTATGTGCAAATCCTCTGGAACCGTAATTTTAATGTTAGGGAATCTGCTAGGAATTAAGTGAACCTTTTCGCCAAGCTTTTCAACAGCACTTGCTTCGTCTGTGATTGTCTCATCATTAATATCAACAGCATCAAAGGCACGAGCTAGTAAATCAAACTTAAAGGTTTGTGGAGTTTGTACAGTCCAAATTTTGCTACGATCTAATGTGCTAGAAATGGTTTGCCCTTTTTCTACTAGCTTAACGGTGTCTGTCATGTGTTGAGCAGCAATGCCAGAGCCATTGCGCTTGGCGGATTTAATTGTTTCAGAGATTAGAGCAGGGGTAATGCAAGGGCGTGCAGCATCATGTACAGATACGATTGTCGTATCTGGATCGCATTCCTTCATTCCGTTGCGAACAGATGCCTGGCGGCATGAACCGCCAGCAACAACTGCTTGAACCTTACGGCAACCAAACATACGTGCCACGCCTTGGGTTGCAATTACCTGATCCTTACGAACAACAACAATGATTGCATCAATGTCCGCACATGCTTCAAATGCCATCAATGAATATGCTAATACAGGCTTTGGTCCTAGGCTTAAAAAGGCCTTGTCTACCTTACCACCCATTCTTTCGCTTTTTCCTGCTGCAACAATAATTGCTGTGTTCATAAGAATTTTTCCTTTCTCCAATATAATTAAACTGAAATTTTATTTTTTTGCAAAGTTAGGACGCTTATTCTTGTACCATGCCAACATCACAGGTGTTGCGATGAAGATAGTTGAGAAGGTACTTACAATAATACCGATAAGCATACATGTAGCAAAGCCAAAGATATCACCAGATGTGAAAATCATTAGTGCTGCAACTGTAATTAGGGTAGTGATTGATGTTAGAAGCGTTCTGCTTAGTGTAACATTGATACACTTGTTTGCAAGCTCTGGGAATGAAAGCTTGTTGTTTAGCTTGAGCTCTTCACGTACACGGTCAAATAGAACAATTGTATCGTTTACGCCATAACCTACGATTGTAAGCATTGCTGCAACAATTGTTAGGTTGAACTGGAAGCCAAGTGCTGTAAAGATACCAATTGTAATTAGAACGTCATGTACTAGTGCAACAATTGCACCTAGAGCAAAACCAAACTCAAAGCGTAGTGTGATGTAGAGAAGCATTGCAATAGTTGAAAGTGTAATTGCTATGTATGCTGTTCTCTTCATCTCAGAACCAATCTGTGAGCCAACGGAGTCAACATCGATAAACTTGAAGCCAGCCTCTGGCATTGCTGCTTTAAGAGCTGTTTCCATTACCTCAGAAATTTCCTTGTTGTTTAGCTCTGTGTGAACTGTTGAAATTTCAAGGAATGAAATTTCCTTTGCATTCTCAGCTTCACTATTGTCTGCTGTCTGATACTGTGGCTTTGCATCGTCAATGCCAGCAGTAGCAAGTGTGCTACGAATATTGTTTAGTGGAGCTACATCCTTGTTTTCTACCTCAAATGTAACCTTAGCACCACCTGTAAAATCAACAGCAAAGATGCTTGATGGATCATTGATACCACGAATTAGGGCAACTGCATCCAATACAACAATTAGTACAACTGATGCAAGAACAAATGCCTTAGCTTTCTTGATGAAGTTGATGTTGATTGTTGGAGGAACAAGCTCCATCATCTTAATCTTCTTTGTTGTGTCTGGCTTAACTGTTGCCTGGAAAATAAGCTTTGTAACAACTAGTGCTGTAAACATTGAAGCTAGAATACCTGCTACAAGTGTTACAGAGAAGCCACGAATTAGACCTGTACCAAAGATGAATAGAATAATTGCTGTAATGATAGTTGTTAGGTTACCATCAAAAATTGCTAGAAATGCACGCTGATAACCTGCCATGATTGAAGCAAAGGTTGGGCGACCAGCTGCAGCCTCTTCACGTGTACGCTCAAAAATAAGAACATTAGCATCTACAGCCATACCAATGGTCAATAGAATACCTGCAATACCAGGAAGTGTTAGCACTGGAAGCTTAGCAATTGAGTCACCAGCTGTTGCTTCCTGAGCAAATGCTCCTAGAATACCAGATGCAATTACTGCAAATACTGGTAGAAGAACAATATTTAAAATTAGTGCAATTGCTGCAACAATACCAAGTGAACGATAGTATATAACTAGGAATGCTAGAACACCTACGCATCCAACTATAATTGCAACCTTTGATGCAGAAATTGCATCCTCACCAAGAGTTGGGGAAACATAGCGCTTGCCCATGAACTTAAGTGGAGCAGGAAGAGAACCTGCATTTAGAACGTTCTGTAGCTGACGTGCCTCTTCTAATGAAAAACGACCTGTGATAATTGCATCACCATCAATACGGCTCTGAATTACTGGTGCTGAATAAACAACATCATCAAGGATGATTGCAAGCTGCTGACCAATGTTCTTGCCTGTAACATTAGCAAACTTTCTTCTTCCCTCAGAATCAAAGGTTAGGCTTACTACACGCTCGCCAGTCTGTGGGTTTGAATCTGCTTTAGCACGAGCAAGGTTTTCACCTGTTAGCTCAACAATGCGCTTTACAAAAATAGGGTAGTAGTAATCAATCTTTTCCTCAGATTTCTTTTCTAGCATGAAGTTTGTTCCTGGATTTGGATTGCCAAACTTACGTAGGTAAAGAGCATATTCTGATGATGTGTAATCAACATTCTGAGATAAGTCTTTAATATAGCAAGGACTTCCATTTCCATCCTCTGTTAGCTTATAACCGCGTGGAGCCTTACCATCTGCTAGAAGCTTTGCTACCTTTTGACCAGAGCTTGGAGAAACAAGACTAAACTTTAGAAATGCAACGCTACGAACTAACTCCTCAGCTTGTTGACGCTTCTCTTCTGTTGCACCAGGCATCTGAACATAGATTCGACCATTGCTACCACGTGAGATAACAGGTTCCTCTGTGCCTAGAGCATCAATACGTGCACGTACAACCTCAACAGCTGTCTCATTTGCATTGCTCATTGCTCGATCCATCTGAACAGCAATCTCTTCCTCTGTAAGTGTCTTGCCTTCAGCTTCTGCACGCTCAATAATTGTCTGCTTTAGTGCTTCCTGATCAATTTCTAGAGTAAAGCTATATCCGCCCTGTAAGTCTAGTCCAAGACGAATGTTTTCACCCTTTTTACCAATTAGAATAAATGAAAATGCTAGTAGTACAACTAGTACAATCCATTTCCATAGTGCTTCTGTTTTCATGTTTGTTATACCTTAGTTTGTTATTACTTGTTTATATTATTTAGTGTGCTTCAACGGAAGGAGCTTCACCATCCTTGATAGTGCGTAGAACTGCACCACGAGCAATCTCAATAATTGTGTTTGGAGCAATCTCCACCATAAATGTTGATTCCTTTACTTCAGCAATTGTGCCAATTAGACCCCCTGCAAAAAGAATCTTTGCACCAGCACGAAGCTCATTGATTTGTTGCTTGCGCTCTTTTTCCTTTCGCTGCTGTGGGCGAATAAGAATAAAATAGAAAATAGCAAATATTATGATGATTGGTAAAAATGCAGTAAAACCGCCACCCTGTTGTACAGGTGGTTGTGCAGCATTTGCCATTATTGTTGTTATTGTATTCATTGTTGTTTTCTTTCCTTAATTAATAAAATTTTAATCTCTACTACTACGTAGCTCTTCATGAGCGATACGTCTAAATTCCTCAAAGCTTCCATTGTCTAATGAGGCCCTTAGCTCGCGCATAAATTCCATATAGCAATGTATGTTGTGAAGCGTCAGTAAACGAATTCCTAATACCTCGCCTGCGTTTAGTAGATGGCGGATGTAGGCACGTGTAAAGTTTTGACAACAAACACATGTACAGCCCTCTTCAACAGGGCGTAAATCCTGCTTGTATCGACCAGCCTTTATTTGTACAGATCCGTGGCGAGTAAATGCAGAGCCGTTTCTTGCATGACGTGTAGGAATTACACAGTCAAACATATCTATGCCTCTTGCAACTGCTTCAACCATCTGTAGCCTGTCTCCAACACCCATCAAATAGCGTGGCTTGTTCTCAGGTAAATAAGGAGTGCTATCTTCAACTCCCTTAATAAGAACATCCTCAGGCTCTCCAACACTTACTCCACCTACCGCATAACCATCAAAGCCTATCTCAACTAATCCTTCTGCACAACGCTTGCGTAGCTCTGGATAAACACCTCCCTGAACTATGCCAAATAGCTTTTGACCATCCGCACGCTCCTGCTCAGCACAAACCTTTGCCCAAGCTAATGTCTTGGAAATAGACTTCTGTGCATATTCTGGTGTGCAAGGATATGGAATGCATTCATCAAAACACATCGCCACATCAGAACCAATTGCTTTCTGCATTGCAATTGATTCCTTTGGTCCTAAGAAAAAGCGCTTGCCATCAATGTGTGAGTTAAACTCAACTCCATCCTGACGAATCTTGCGGAGCTTGCCAAGCGAAAATACTTGGAAGCCTCCGCTATCTGTTAAAATTGGTCCGTCATACTGCATGAAATTATGAAGCCCTCCAACTGCCTCCATAATCTCTTTGCCTGGACGAAGCATTAGATGATAGGTATTAGACAAAATCATTCCTACACCTAGTTCCTTTAAATCCCTAGGCTCTAAGGTTTTTACTGTGCCTTGTGTGCCAACAGGCATAAAGCAAGGAGTCTCAACAATCCCATGCTTTGTCATAAGCTGGGATCTACGAGCCTCAAAGCCCCCATCTAACACCTTTGCTGTTTTTAAAACCTTGAATTGTTCTGTCATGATACTTATACTTTAATCTATGATTAATTGTTATTGTGCGTTTTGCTGACGAATAACCTCATAAATTGCTAACGCTCCAGCAACTCCAGCATTTAATGAGCCTACCTTACCATACATAGGTAGACGTGCTAGATTGTCGCAACGCTCGCGAACTAGACGACCAAGGCCTTGTCCCTCACTGCCTATAACAATACAAACCTTACCCTTGAAGTCTATGTCTGTATAGTTTTTAGATTCAGGTAGAGCCTCTAGACCTGTTGTCCAAACATTGTATTTCTTAAGTCTATCAATCACCTCTGAAATGTTTGGTACAAGAGCAATTCGAATATGCTCAGCTGCACCAGCAGATGCACGAACAGCAGCTGGTGTTACCCCAACAGCTCTATCTGCAGGAATAATGATTCCCTTAACTCCTGCACATTCACAAGAACGAATGATTGAACCTAAATTTTGTGGGTCAACTATATGATCAAGAATTACAAAAAGCTGATTTTTTTCATCCTCTTTTTCTGCCTCAGCATATAGTTCATCAATCTCAATATAAGGATAGTCTGCACAAACAGCAACAACACCTTGATGATTTGCAGAGTTCATCCATGCATCAAGTGTTTCGCGCTTGTGCTTTAGAATGCGAATATTGCGCTCTTCGCATACCTTTTTAATTTCATCTACCTCTTCGCTATCTTTAATGCCATCAGCAAGAATCATATCTAAAATTTGACGACGATTTGCTCTAAGCATTTCAATCACTGGTTGGCGACCAAATAGTAGCTCACCCTCTGGGCGTGAAGGTATTGATTCCTGCTTTTTGACAGGTGCTTCTTCTTCTGGAGCCTCAAAAGCTTTGCGCTTAAAATCACTATCGCGCTTGCCGCCACCGAAGCCACCACGGTCACGCTTGTCAAAGCGCCCGCCAAAGCCACGATCCTCATCACGCTCCCATGGCTTTTTAAAGCCACCATCGCGCTTGCTGCCAAAGCTATCACGGTCACGCTTGCCGCCGCCGAAGCCACCGCGGTCACGCTTGTCAGAGCGCCCGCCAAAGCCACGATCTTCATCGCGCTCCCATGGCTTTTTAAAGCCACCATCGCGCTTGCTTCCACAGCTATCACCGGCACGCTACCCGCCCCCGAAGCCACCGCGGACACGCTAGTCCGAGCGCCCGCCAAAGCCACGAACATCATCTCGCTCCCATGGCTGGTTAA
>JAFUOX010000015.1 GCA_017481725.1 Kiritimatiellia bacterium
AGAGGCCACAGAGGACGCGGAGGCTTGCGTGGTGGGTTCTGTGATAACACTACCGCTTGTCGTTGCCTTGGTTATTGCTTTATCTTTCGAAGCAATAAGGCAACTTCCAAGCGCTAGTGTGTTCGCCCACGAGAAGGCAAAGATGCGGGGCTTATGCATGTGGTGGCTAGAAGTGCGAAAAAGGGACGCTGCGACGCGGAGGACGCAGCGGACGAGATTAGACGTGGGACAACCGATAGACAATTAGACAAGGACGTTAGACCAAAAGACGATTAGACGCGAGAATGGAGAAAAAACCACTCAACTCTACCTGAATTCTTCATTCTTCATTTATTATAATGTGTTGCCTCTGCGTCTCTGCGTCCCTTTGGCGTCCCATGCATCACATCAGCATCACGTGCATATGTAATTGGGTGGGTACATTTTTTTGCTTGCTACATACCAATAGAATTGGCAAAATATTAGTACTGCAATAAATATTATAAATAAGGAAAAATATGAAAACGATTTCTCTAAATGGTTCATGGACCCTTCAGGATTTTAATGATGTAAGTAAAGCATACTCTGCCACAGTTCCAGGTGCAATGCTCTATGATTTGGAAAATAACGGAGTTATTCCAACAGTTAATTGGCGCGATAATGAATCTAAAATTCATTGGCCTATCTATAAGGATTGGCAATATGTTCGCTCATTTGATGTAGATGAGGCTTTTCTAAATGAAAAAGAAATTCAACTTTGCTGCGAAGGTGTTGATACTGTTGCAGAAATATACTTGAACGAAAAATTTCTAGCAAACACAAATAATATGTTCCGTATCTGGAAATTTGATGTGAAAGAATTTCTTAATGCCGGAACAAATACAATCCGTTTTGTTTTCAAATCTATTGTGCCAATGATGGCAGAAAAACAAAAAATCAAAAAACTTCCTTGCTGGAATTCATATTATGAGGATTATGCTGGAAAAAGCTGGCTAAGAAAAATGCCATGTAGCTTTGGCTGGGATTGGGGTCCTATGGCGCCAACCTGCGGAATTTATCGAGATATTTATATACAAGGATATTCTTCTGGAAAAATTAATGAGGCAGATGTCCGCCAAAAGCATAATGATGATGGATCAGTGACCCTTAATATAAAAATTTCTTCAACATGCTTTAAAGAAAATATGAGCCTTTCAATTTTCACAAAATTGTGGAATGATGACTCTGCCACAGAATATACTGCAGAAGCTTCTGCTGCAGATGAAGCAACAGCTTCTATAACAATTCCAAATGCAAAAAAATGGTGGCCTAATGGTCTGGGTGAGCATAGCTTGTACACCGTTACAATTAAATTAAGCTCAGCCGACGGAACAATCGTTGATACATGGGAGCGTCGTATAGGTCTACGCACTATTGAGCTTGTTCGCGAAAAGGATCAATGGGGCGAATCCTTCCTATTTAAAATTAACGGAAAAGAATTTTTTGCAAAGGGAGCAAACTGGATTCCTGCTGATGTAATTATTCCACGCATTACAAGAGAAAAATATCATAAGCTGATTAAGGCAGCTGCTGATGCAAATATGAACTTTCTTCGTGCTTGGGGCGGTGGCTTATATGAGCAGGAGGATTTTTATAATGAGTGCGATGAGCAGGGTATTATGATTTGGCAGGACTTTATGTTTGCTTGCTCTACATACCCAACCTTTGATCCAGAATTTATGGCAAATGTTGAAGCAGAATTTTATGATGTATTGCCACGCCTACGCAATCACCCATGTATAGCTTTGCTTTGCGGAAATAATGAATTGGAGCAGGGGCTTGTTGATTATGAGTGGAATGAAAAGAGTATGTCATGGGATGATTATATGCCACTCTTTGATGAAATGCTTCCACGCGTTTGTGCTGAGCTAATGCCAGAGGTTCCATATTGGCCAGGTAGTCCTCATACTCCATGTGGAGATAGAATGGATCCAAACAATGCAGAGAGTGGAGATGCACACTGCTGGACAGTATGGTTCGGCGGTCAGCCATTTGAAGCACAGCGTACATGGACTCATCGCTTCATGAGCGAATTTGGCTTCCAGTCATTCCCAGAAATGAAAACGATTGAAAGCTTCACAAATCCAGAGGATAGAAATCTCACCAGCTATATCATGGATTTCCATCAGCGTAGTATCGCAGGCAATAGAAAAATTTTCGCATATTTGCTCGATTGGTTTAAGATGCCAAATGGACTTGAGGAGACCTTGTGGATGACACAAATTTCTCAAGCTATGTGTATTCAATATGCTTGCGAGCATGCACGCCGTATGCAGCCTCGAATGATGGGTGTGCTATATTGGCAAATCAATGATATTTGGCCATGCGCAAGCTGGTCATCAATCGATTCCTTTGGAAGATGGAAGGCACTTCATTATTTAGCAAGAAGATTCTTTGCTCCAGTCATCGTTACACTTTGTGAGGAAAAAGAAGCACACAAAATAGGTGTTCATATTTCAAACACAAGCTTCGAAAATAAAAATGTAAAGCTTACATGGCAGCTAACAACTCTTGCAGGGGAAATCATTGCTTCAGGTGAGGGCGATTATGAAGCAATTGCACAGAATAATTTTGCTGCTGTAGAAATTGCAACAGAGGAATATGAAGGAAAATATGGCAATAGAAATATTATCATGTTTGCTCAGCTTGAGAGTGACGGAGAAATTATTTCTACAAACCATTGCACAATGACAGTTCCAAAATATTTGGAATTGGAGCGACCAGAATTTGATTTTGCAATAAAGGAATTAGCAGATAACAAATTTGAGCTAAAGGTAAAGACAAATAAGCCAGCAATTATGGTACGCTTAGAATTGTCAAATGCTGATGCACAATTTACTGATAATTTCTTTACAATGTATGCAGGCCAGGAGCGCACAATCATTGCGGAGCCTTGGGAGCCAATGTCACTTGAGGCATTCAAAGCACAGCTTAAGATAAAGTCTCTTGTAGATAGCTACTAAAAGTGCGGGGCTGGTGCACGTGATGCACGTGGTGGCTAGAAGTGCGAAAAAAAAGGGACGCAGAGAACTGATGGTCGCTAGTGCTCTGGCCTTCTGCGAAACACGGAGCACACATAGTGTGGTTTTTCGGAGGAACGGAGGCACGGAGGGATTTTGGAAAATATCGGAGAAAGGGGCTTCAGCCCCTTTGCGTGCACTAGCACGCGAAAAAGGGGCGCTGCGACGCGGAGGACGCAGCGAACGAGATTAGACGCGATAGCAAGCGTTCCGTGCATCTCTGCTGGAGATCAGTGCGAGTTTCAGAATTATTTGATTATGTTAAGCTATTAATGTAACGCTTTAAAAGAAAACTACAAAAATATGGGAATGTTGTTAATGTATCGGTCTTACCTATATTTGCGTGTGCAAATTTTATTCCAAAAGCTATATCTGGATAATTTTCAGATGCAATCAGCATGCGTAAGGATTTAGATACTGAATTTTCTGATTTAACCTCAATAGGAATTAGATTTTTTTGAGTACGAACAAAGAAATCCTCTTCCAAATTCGATTTTTCACTTTTATAATAAAACAACTCATATCCAGATTTTGTCATTGCTTCAGCAACAAAATTCTCATAAAGGGCTCCCATATATATAGCAAGATTTTTGTTTGTGCGCAAATCAAGTACAGCTTCTTCATCAAGCATTGCAATCAATATTCCCGTATCTGCAATGTAGAGTTTATATTTTGATTCCTCATAATTCCCTTTTAACGGAAGCTCTGGGAAATTTAAACAATGGCAGATAGAAATCACTCCTGCATCAAGGAGCCATTGAACACAACCAAAATACTCTCTAGACCTAGCTCCTTTAATAATTTTACTAATCTGAAATTTTTTATTTTCCTTAGCTAGTTGTATAGGGATACTATTAAAAACAGATAAAATTTTTGATTTATCCAATCCTTCAGCATACTTCTTAATATCCTCTTGATAATCTAGAAGTAATTGCTTTTGAATTGTAAGAGTGTTTTCAAAGTTTTTCCGTTCTGCAAAATCCTTTACAACTGCTGGCATTCCTCCAATTAAAATATAGTCCAAATAAATAGAAAAATATTTTTTTATTTCTATTTTCGCAAACGGCTTATTTGTTTGCATATGGAAAAGAAAATCATCAGCAATTTCTTCGGGATAACCCATCGCCCATAAAAATTCCTCAAAATCAAAAGACCTCATGATAAAGTCAGTTTTATATCCTACGCTAGTAGACTCAATACGCTTTTGTTGTATCCCCAACATAGAACCACTACATATTACATCAAATCTATTATCCTGTTTGAAAAATTTTAGAGCTGTTGTTATTTCTGGAAATTCTTGGATTTCATCAAAGAAAATAAGAGTTTCTCCTTTAATAAATTTAAATAAAGGATTCATTCTTGAAATCAATTTAATAATAGAGTCTATATTAAATCCCTCCTCAATTATACCTTTATATTGAGGATTTTCTACAAAATTGATTTCAATAAGATATTTGTAGTTGGATTTAGCAAAAAACCGTATTGCTTCTGTTTTACCTACTTGCCTAGCACCTCTGACAATCAAGGGTAAATGATTTTCATTGTTTTTCCAATTTACAAGGAATTTGTCAATTTTTCGCTTTAAATACATAAATACTCCTTACTTATAGAAATAAATATACATTAAAAGCCGTATTGTTTTCAAGTGTAATCACAAAATTCGAACATAATTTCGCTTAAAAATCACAAAATTCGAACATAAATCTAGTAAAAAATCACAAAATTCGGACATGCAGTCTACAAAATGAAGCATCACGCAAGTGCTAGTGATAATGCACGTGGTGGCTAGACGTGCGAAGAAGGGACGCAGAGACGCAGAGGACGCAGAGGACGCGGAGGCTTGCGTGGTGGGTTCAACAGTAACACTACCGCTTGTTGTTGCCTTGGTTATTGCTTTATCTTTCGAAGCAATAAGGCAACTTCCAAGCGCTAGTGTGTTCGACCACAAGAAGGCAGAGACGCGGGGCTTATGCATGTGAAGCATGTGATGCACGTGATGGCTAGAAGTGCGAAGAAGGGACGCAGAGAACTGATGGTCGCTAGTGCTCTGGCCTTCGGCGAAACGCGGAGAAAAAAGAGAACGGAGACACGGAGGGGTGCTTGGGGTATTTGAATAATTGCTTTCACAATTCTCCTTTGTCCTCCGTACTCCGTGTTAAGCGTAAGCAATAAGTGCGAAAAAGGGACGCTGCGACGCGGAGGACGCAGCGGACGAGATTAGACGTGAGAATGGAGAAAAAACCACTCAACTCTACCTGAATTCTTCATTCATCATTCTTCATTCTTCATTTATTA
>JAFUOX010000074.1 GCA_017481725.1 Kiritimatiellia bacterium
CTTTACAAGAAACTTTTCCTGTACTTTGAATCATTAATCCCCTTAAAAAAAACAATTCAAAAATCCATCAAATGAGACACCAAAATAATACTAAAAAAGACGATACAAAGCAATCGTTTAATATTGAAACTAGAAATAAATTAGAAGGCGCAATGTGTCATAATAAAAGACACCATAAATAAAACAATGCGCAATTTATCAAGGTGTTTTTATGTAGGGAAGATTGTCTTGGTTAAAAGGAATCCACCTATTGCTGCTCCGATTCCTAAAGTATTCTGCAGTAATACATTAAGTAAAAACTTACTATACTGTGCATCTAATAAAAAGCGCGAGCTCTCTAATGCAAATGTACTAAATGTAGTAAAAGCACCAAGAAATCCCAAAAACAATACTGGGAAATATGCCTCATAGGCTGAAAACTTACTTTTACACATTATAAAACAAAAGCCAGCAAGGAATGCACCAATAACATTTACCAAAAGCGTTCCCCACGGAAAATTAGGAAACAATGCAGACATCCCTTTTACCATTGAATATCTAGCCAGTGTTCCTGCAACACCAGCCAAACTGATAAGCATAATTATTTTCATAAATCAAATTACTTCTTGAACAATTTCTTTAGTTTAGTCCAAATACTTTCATAAACAATTTCTTCCCATTGAAAATCTTGAAGATATTGTCCATCTCCACGAAAATAAGATAAAAATGCAGCCTGAATTTTATCCTTTTCTATAGGTTCAGGGATTGCTCTATAGTTTTTCCCATTAGCACGATATTCTAAGCATCCCTCTGCAGTTTGAATAAAATCATCCCCATTATCCAAAACCACAAATTCAGTTTTTCCAATAGACTCAGCTTGAAGTGCTCTAATAATCTCAAGCTCACTTGCTATTTCTTTCCCATCTATTTGCATTTATAACTCCTTAGATTGTCGCCACCTACATTATGAATGAATTCTTAAGCTCCTTGAATCTCTCAACATAAGTCTTCTATTGAACAAAACTCAAGGTCTTATACCTAACAGAAAACACCTATCATACAACACTTCGCCAGACAATTTCTTGCAATGCAAATGGTCGGGGTGACGGGATTCGAACCCGTGACCTTTTGGTCCCGAACCAAACGCGCTACCAGTCTGCGCTACACCCCGAAATAAATTTTATTTAAGATGACTAACGGCGATGCTTGCCACCCTTGTGCTTATCACGCTTACTGTGCTTAGTTTCAAATTTGGAAGCAAATTTGCCTTTGCGTCCATTTTCTTTTAACTTACGACCGCCCTTTAAAGCACTTGACCGCTCACCCTCTGTAGAAAGAACGGTGCGAGCTTTTGACACATCACCATCAGACACAAGAGCAAAATCAACCTTGCGCTCCTCAAAGTTTATCTTGATTGGATAAACCTTCAAGGTATCGCCTGCTGCAAATGATGTTCCACCACCTACAAGACACTCACGATTTTTGTCATACCGTAGGAATGCATTTGAAAGCATTGAGGCATGGATCATTCCGCTAATCTGCAAATCTGGAAGCTCAACAAATACACCAAACTCTGCCACGCGCACAATCACTGCTTCAAACTCATGGCTGCCTATTTTATCCTCTTGCGAAACTAGCTGTTCAAGATAGCGGTACTTCTTGATTTCAATCAAATCACGAGAAGCCATTTCTGCATTATATTCTGTGGCTGTTGAAGAAGCCGCTATAGCCATTAGCTCATCCTTTGATGGCTGGCGTTCTCCAAGCAACAAAGCTGCCAGCTGTCGGTGTGAAATCAAGTCTGGATAACGGCGAATAGGAGATGTAAAATGGCTATAATAACGCTTTGCCAATCCGAAATGACCTTCATTTTCTGCACTATATTCTGCTCTCTTCATACTGCGCAGCACTAGTGTAGAAACAAAATACTGTAGAGGAGAGTCCTCAACTGCCTTTAGGAGTCGAACAAGATTTCGGGTGTCATTCAAATCGCCAGCCATAATTCCAAGCATTGTAAGGGAAGCAGAAAGCTCCTCAAGCTTCTCCTCATCAGGCTTGTCGTGGAAGCGTGCAATATATGGAAGCTTTTTAGTTGAGAGCTCCATTGCAACAACTTCATTTGCTGCAACCATTGCCTCCTCCACAAGCTCATGTGCTGGGAAGTGTGGTGCAGGGCGAATGCCAACCATCTCATCATTTTCCATCAATATTTCAAGCTCAGGTGCAGAAATATTTAAAGAAAGCTTCTTAAAGCGAATTGCACGTAGCTGCTGCGAAAGCTTGTTTATTTCTACAACGAGGCGTCGCCCCTCAGCATCACCAATATCGCACTCTCCATTCGTATCAATCATCTCTTGGGCTTGCTCATAGGTAAGTCTAAGCTTGGAACGAATTATTGATTTAGAGAAGCTCCGCTTTAAAATAATTCCTTCTGCATTAAATGTGATAAACACAGAAAATGCCAGCCTATCCTCATTAGGAACAAGGCTACAAACGCCATTAGAAAGCTGCTCAGGAAGCATAGGGATAACTTGGTCAACAAAGTAAACACTTGTGCCGCGTTTACGAGCCTCGCGATCTAGCTCTGAGCCCGGTATGACATAATGCGACACATCAGCAATATGTACACCAAGCACCCTATTGCCCTCAGAATCTATTTCAAGAGACAAAGCATCATCAAAATCCTTTGCTGTGGCAGGATCTATTGTAAAAATGTACTTATCTCGCAAATCCATGCGTTGATCATGGTCCTCGAGCTTTGCAGAAACCTCCTCTGCCTCGCTGATAACCTGATCAGGAAAATCTCGCTCAAGCGCATATTGAGTCATCACTGAAATTGTATCAAGCGATGGATTGCTTGCTGGACCTATAACTGAGACAAGCTCTGCATCTGGATTGAAATATGGATTATCCCACGCTTTGAAACGAACTACAATTCTATCGCCAGGCTTTGCATTTCCTACATCCTCAAGATTGAATGTATGCTTATAGGTCGGTGTTATTGGGACTGCTGTCCAAAGCTCACCATTTTGCTCTAATGTGCAAACAATATTGCGTGTAGCACGCTCAACCACGCGAAGTATGCGACCCGTTGGGCGCTTAACCCCACGGAAAGGCAATGTCATCAGTACTTCAACCTTATCTCCTGTCAAAGCGGTTCCTACATCACGAGCCATAATCATTACATCCTCGCCACCTCCATCAGGAGTGACAAAGCCATTACCACCTCGTGTCAATGAAATGGTGCCAATAAATTCTGTTGGATGCGAGGTTTTTTGAGGCTGCTCAAAAGCAACACCTCTGCGCCTACCTTGCCCCTTAACAGCGCCTTTCATTTTGAATTTACTCATCGTTTTGGCTCCTTTTCTCGCGACGTTTACCTTCTATAACTATAGAAACCTCACCCTTGATTTTTACTCCTTCGAATTTTTCAATTAACGAAGACAAAGGGCCGCGCTCTATTCGTTCATGTAGCTTTGTCAGTTCCATACATACAGCAGCATTTCTATCACCAAGTGCTTCTAATGCTGCTTTAAGAGTTGGACTAACGCGGAATGGAGATTCAAATAAAATCATTGTATGTGGGAGCTCTGCCTCATCAGCAAAAAAACGATGCAAAGCACCTGGCTTACGTGGAGGGAAGCCCTTAAAGGTCCAGCTTGAGGTTGGGAGACCAGACATAATAAGTGAAATATTTACTGCACTTGCTCCAGGTATCACAGTAAGTTCAAGTCCCTCTGCAACAGCTGAGCGTACAAGCCTAAAGCCAGGGTCGCTGATAGCTGGATAGCCACCATCAGAGCACAGTGCCACATCTACCCCACTCTTCAACAAGCCAATAATTCTATTGCCTGCAAATTCTTCATTACCCTCACGATAGGAAATCATTTCAGGTCTGGGAATTTCGAGAGATGAGAGCAACTGCCAAGTGCGACGAGTATCTTCACATGCAATAACAGAGACACTTTTCAAAACTTCAATTGCACGAGAAGATATATCTCCTAAGTTACCAATTGGTGTTGCAACAATATATAACATAAAAAATCCTCAAAATTTATCAAAAGTATTTACTCTTCTAAAATCATATATTTGTATTATACCACTTTTATTAAAATGGAATAAAGAAATTAATTTTCAGAATGCCATTGGGAAAAAATTATATACAATAAACATTACTAAACCTGGTGTCAGTTCATATTCTGAAGAGAAAGTGAAGATACAATCAGACCAATTGGTGCTATTTCCTTTATAAAGGCGTCCATCCTTATATGTTGCCACACAATCCGACCAATTACTACTTGTCCCTTTATAGACTTTACCATTATTAAATGTAGCAATACAACTAGACCAGTTAGAGCTAGCACCTTTATATAGTCTATTCTCTCTATAGGTGGCTATACAATCAGACCAATTAGAGCTAGTGCCTGAATAGAATGAACCACCTTTATAAGTTGCTATACAATCTGACCAGTTAGAGCTTGCTCCTTTATAAATTTTACCTTCATTATATGTGGCAACACAGTTAGACCAATTGGAGCTCGCCCCCTTGTAAATTAATATTTTAGCATTTGCTCCAAGCATGACAAACACCATAAACGCCATCATTAAAATTGTTTTCATCATATCTCCTTTTAACTAGTAGTTAAAATCAGTATTAACCGATAATTTTAAAATCAGTATTGTTCATACAAACATTAGCATACTTAATTGTCAAGCTATGTGGCAATGTGTCATGATGGAAAAGCGATCCATGATTTTTTCCATCATTAACAGCTTCAAAATTTAATTGTTCAAATGTGCAATTGGAAAAATATATATCTTGCAATACAGCATCCTTTCTACCGACAATATGAGGCATTCTAAAGCCAGATGCATGAATATTGTTAAAATATAGTCCTTTGATGCCTGCATACATTGTATTTTCATGTTCCCCAACATTAATATGAATTAGAGAATCATATCCTTTTTGCATAACAATATTATTAAAACTTAAATTTTCAATTCTTGTTGCCTCTACACCCTGATCTGGCCAGCGTTCAGAGCTTGAATTTACGGGCAGACTAATAGAAACGCCTGTTGTGCAATCTGTCATTGTAAGATTTGAAAAATTACAATTTCTAATTACGCCATCATTAAGCCAAGCTATGCGAATACCTGCTGCGAGAGAATGAAGATTACAATTTGCAATAGTAATATTTTCACAAATTTTCTTCTCTTTCAATGATGCATTATTAGCACGAACAACCAATGTATCATCTGAGCAAGTTAGATTACAATCTGAAACACATACATTTCTGCTAGAATTTATATGAATGCCATCATTATTTGGCATATCTAAATCACACTCAACTTTAATTCCACGAATATTTACATAATCACAATCATGAATCCAGAAAGTCCACCCTGCCACCTCATTAACATAAAAGGAATCTTCTATTTTTACATTTTTGCAGCCAGTAAAAAACACGATACGTGGGGGTGTTGGTTTATCGACGCGCTTGTATGGCATATAGTAGTTATCTACCTTTTCTACAAATTTTTCTCCAGAGCAATATATTTTACCCATACCTGTGATGGCAATATTTTCACATTCATCAGCCAAAATAAAGCATGCATTTCTGCCACGAGGAAGCATTTTTGTATCTATATGCTTT
The DNA here is from genome assembly GCA_017481725.1 of Kiritimatiellia bacterium. Classification (GTDB taxonomy): domain Bacteria; phylum Verrucomicrobiota; class Kiritimatiellia; order RFP12; family UBA3636; genus RGIG990. Next base: position 5,634 of record JAFUOX010000074.1, read on the forward strand.
ATATCGTTTTCTGGAAAATCCTCAATTTCTTTAGAACCTACAAGTATCGCATTTCCTTCTATGTGCAGTTCAACAAAGCTTTTAAGAAAAATAGTTCCTGAGACATAATATCCATTTTGAATTACAACTCTGCCACCACCAGCTTCATAGCAAGCATCTATCGCCTTTTGAATACTGCTAGTGTTAAGTGTTTTATTATCACCTATGGCACCAAAATCACGAACATCAAATATATTATCTTTCATAAGCTCCCCTCGCAAGCAACTTAATTATACCATAAAATTAGAAGTTTATTCAACAATCAACACACAGCTCTGGCAAATGGGAAAATTGCACAATTAAATTTAAATATAAAAGTGGGTATTCCCGCTAATAAATATAAAGAGCTATAGCATCTCTAGCAGTGAACACACATCACCAAAAAACCACGAAAGTCATTCTTGTCTTTAGTTGACCTTATGATTTACTAATCAAAGAGTATCGTACACAGTAATTTTGTGGAAAATCAGATGTGTCAATAGCTTCATATTTTAGAATTAAGAGAGCATAAAAAAATTATTTTGCAGACTCACGTTCCGCCAATTCTGCCCATCTGTCGACTAATTGCTCTAGCTGTTGCTCGAGATCTGCTAGCTTTTGAGTTTTTTCAACCGCCTCTGCTGGTTTAGAAACAAAAAGCTGAGGGTCATCAATTTCCTGCTTCAATTTTGTTATTTCAAGTTCAAGTGCATCAATCTTTTCTGGCAGGGCTGCAAGCTCACGAGTTTCCATGTACCCAAGCCTATTTGATTTCTTTTTCTCTTGAGGAAGCTTAGCTACAGCACTCTGCTCTACCCTCTGCTTTTCTTGCTCAGCCTTTTCCTCAACCTTACGTTGGCGAAGCCAATCCTCGTAGCCACCAGGAAACATTCCCACAGAACCATCACCTTCAAGCACGAAAGATGATGTAACAACATTATCCAAAAATGTTCTATCGTGGCTTACTAGAATCAAAGTACCACCATAATTCAGAAGCTGCTCTTCAAGAAGCTCCAAAGTCTCAATATCCAAATCATTTGTAGGCTCATCCATAATCAAAAGATTACCAGGATTTAAGAAAAGCTTTGCAAGAATCAAGCGAGCACGCTCACCTCCAGACAAAGCTTTAACTGGACATTTAGCGCGTTCTGGCGTAAATAAAAAATCCTGTAAATAGCTAAAGACATGGCGACTTACACCATTAACAACAACCTGGTCTTTGCCCTCTGCAAGATTACTAATAACTGTACCTTCTCTATCAAGAGAAGCATGGAGCTGGTCAAACATTGCCAACTCAACTCGGCTCCCAAGCTCCACCTCTCCTGAGGTTGGCTTAAGTGCACCAGCAAGAAGCTTTAATAAAGTTGTCTTACCAGTTCCATTTTTTCCAATAATACCAACACGTTCTCCACGAAGTATATTACTAGTAAACTCTTTAATTATTGGCTGCATACCAGGATATGCAAAGGATAAATTCTTTATCTTCGCCACCTGCATACCACTGCTAGAAGCATTACCTATTTGCAGTTTACTAACACCAGATTGTTGGCGACGCATTTTAAACTCCTCGCGGAGCTTACGCAGGGCCTCGACGCGGCCCTCATTACGTGTGGTTCTAGCCTTTACGCCACGGCGTATCCATGCCTCTTCCTTTTCCAGCTTCTTGCCTTTTCTTGTCCAATAGACCTCTTCGTCAGCAAGTAATTCCGCCTTGCGTTTAAGGAATGTTTTATAATCACAATCCCAGCCAGCAAGTCTTCCTCTATCTAAATCAAGTATACGCTTTGCTGTTTTTTGCAGGAATGCACGATCATGAGTTACAAACAGACACGCACAACGTAGCTTTGAAAGTACACCTTCAAGAAAAATGATTGACTCAATATCAAGGTGATTTGTGGGCTCATCAAGGAGCAACAGCTGAGGATCTGTCGCTAAAGCAGCCGCAAGACGTACACGACGGCGCATTCCTCCAGAAAGGCTATTAAATTCTGCATTTGCATCTAATCCGAGAAGCGTTATATATCGGGCAGCTAATGGTGTAACAACACCATCAACTAGGGGCAAATCCCTAGAGACAATATCCATTACAGTGCCAGGAGTATCTCCAGGCACATCTTGAGAGAGAAAAGCAGTTCGCAAATTTGGGGCACGAATTATTTCACCAGAATCTGGTTCAATAATGCCAGCAGCTAGTTTAAGAAGAGTGGATTTGCCTTCTCCATTTCTACCTGTAATGCAGGAGCGCTCACCCTCCTCTACTGAGAAGGTGACATCCTCAAGAATGGAAGGGCCTCCAAAGCCAATATTTATATTTCGAAAAGTAATTAAAGCCATAAAATCAAAATTTGTAGTTCAGTTGAATTAATAATTTAGCAAAAGTACTTTACATTGTCAAAGAGATGGTTGCACGGAATAAAATTAAGTCATAATTATGCATTTTCTATTGGCATTGCATAAATATTTCAGGATTCATTTTATAAATTCAAGAGCAACAACCACACCAATTTATATAAATAAGTAAAGAAAAAATCTTGCAAAAGTCGCAAAAATATGTAACAATAGGCACATAAAAGATGGGACTACATTATATTGATTTAACGCATTTTTACCCAAAAAAGCACATGATATTATTAAATAATCAAATGGTTCCAATATTTTATACATGAAGAAAGGAATTTATATGCTTCCACAAAACAACAAGATTTCTCGGCAGACAGATTTTGTAGCATTCAATGCAATTGAGCATGTTGAGGCTTCATTAAATTACCTCACAAAGATGACCGATGCAAAATTGGGTTATTTGCCATATTCGTTAGTTTCATTAAGTGGAGGGCCAGCATTTGCAGAGCATAATCGAGTTGATGATGCAATATTAGTTCCTGCTTGGTATGAAGGTATTTCTTCAGCTCGCGAGATACTTAACACTCACGATGGAGCAGCAGTTGAATTAGCTCTTTACGATAAGCTTATAAAAGAAGGTTGGGATAATAAAACAGGGCTCAGATTCCCTATTCAGCGCCCTTGGTCTCCAGAATTAACCTATTGTACAATAACTGAACAGGCATATGTTCTATCAGCTCTTGTTAGAGCGATTACAATTGATTCCAAAGATACAGCAGCTCTAAAGCGTGCAAAGGGATTAATCGATGGGCTTAGCAAGCTAGTTACCAAGCACAAAACACGTGCAATGTGGTTTGGGCAGATTGAATATTCTGAGCCATGCTTATCTTTTGCTTCAGATGTTTATGTTTTGAACGAAGGCTTTAGCAATGAAATTCAAACTGGCTGGGGAGATGGGGTATTAAGAAATGCGACCATCATAACACCACTAATTGATTTTTATGATCTTACTGGCTATGAACCAGCTTTGAATCTGGCAATAGGTTTAGCATGCCATTTAACTTCCTTCAGTCACTATTTAAATTTCAAAATGGAATTTTATGGACATGTAAATTCTGCTCTTTGGATTTCTTCTGGCTTAGTTAAGCTTGGCAGAATACTTGGCAATGACCGCTTTATTGCTCGAGGCAAAGCAATTTATGATTATGTTCGCCATTATTGTTCTGCATTTGGTTGGATTCCAGAATTTATGCATTGGCAATTATTAGCTGACGAACGTTGTGATACATCTTGTATAAAAAACATGATGCGTACGGCACAAGAGCTTGTTTTGAGTGGTTTTCCAGAATATTGGGATGATATTCACAGATTCTGGAGAAATCATCTTGCAAACAGCCAATTAACATATACAAACTTTATAAAAGAAGACTCTTCTCTTGAGGACAGTGAGCAACGCACATTTAAAAACATGCGTGAACGTGTTAAGGGAGCTGGCTTTGGTGCAACCATGCCAAACACTGTTGAGACAAATAGATTCAACACAATTTCTGGAATTGCTTCTGCTGATATTCCAATCGCAATTTTAATGGCATGGAAGTCAACTATTGAGAGCAATAAGAATATGGTTCTAATTAACTTCCCTGTTAACATAGAGAATGATGATATTAAGGTTGAGGTTGGTTATCCAAATGCTGGATATATCCGAGTAAAGCTCAAGAAAGATTGCCGTGTTGTAATGAGAGTGTATCCATGGATGCCATCCCCACATGAGGGCACCATGAATGGGCGGCCTGCAGGCTTGGAGCGCAGAGATGATTTAATTGCATTTAATCCATCTACGAAGGGAACTGTTGTTGAATTACGGCATGAGCTTAAAACACGCCGTATAATGGAAAATGCAGGAGGCATAAGCTATTATGGGCTTTGGAGAGGTCCTGAAATGGTAGACATTCTACCACATGCTTCATATGGCTATAGGCTCTATCAGCGTGCAGTAGACGGAGATAAGGATTATCCAAATGTTTCTGGTAATATTTCTCCTATGAATAGAAAAATTGATATTATTCCAGAGCCTCAACCATTGAAGGAAACTAGATTAAATCGTCGTAGAGCACCTCGTTCATAGAGAAAAAAATGTTGGGAGAATCCCATCAAATTATTTGTTGGGTCGAGACATTGTTCTCGGCCCTTTATTTATCTTAAAATTTATGGAATTATCAACAGAATTAAAAAAACGTAACAATGCACTAGTGCTTGGAGCTGGAGTTAGTGGATTAGCAGCAGCTTCCCTTTTAAAAACAAAGGGATATGAGGTAATTGTTTTTGGCAATTGCTCCGATGAGAGTAAAAAAGCGACGCTAATTGAACGAGGTATAAAGTTTAGTGATTTGGAAATTACAACAGGTGTACAAAAGCACTTTGCTTCAGAGGAGCTATTGCTCACATCATTTGCAGTATTAAGTCCTGGCATAAGCATAAAATCACCAATTGTAGAAAAACTAAAAGAGAAAAACATTCCAGTAATAGGCGAAATGGAATTAGGGCTTGCGTTAGGGGACAAGCTACTTCCATTCATTGCGATAACTGGTAGTAAGGGAAAAAGCTCAATAGTTAAATTAATTGCGGACACACTTACTTTGTCTGGGCGGCCTGCCATACCGTGCGGGAATTATGGTCTAGCGACCTGCTCTGTTGCTGAAAGTGGGCAAAGTGTGATACCAGTTGTTGAATGCAGTAGTTTTCAATTAGAATCAACCACAGAAGGCTTTTCGCCTGCTGTCGGATTATTATTAAATATTTCTCCAGACCACCTTGATAGGCATTCTACAATTGAAGAATATAGAGATACAAAGCTAAGCATGTTTAAGCACTGTGGGCAATTAAGACTTATTCCTGATCAATCTGAATATAATATACACAATGCGATATCATCTCTTGGGATGGAAATTTCAACATTTACATCATTTGGGGCAAATAATTCTGCGTCATATTATTATACCGAAGGGAAGATCCACACACCTAAGAATTTTGAGATAGACATTTCTGGGAGCTATTTCGACAATAGCATAATAAGTCTAGGTGCTGCTGCCGCCGTTGCCATACTTCTTGAATATGGGCTTACGCAGCAACAAATTGAAGAAGGGTTTAGAAGCTTTGAACCTCTAGCTCATAGGATGCAAAGGGTTGGAGTTGTTGATGGAGTGACCTTCATCAATGACTCAAAAGCCACTAGCATCGCAGCTCTTTTTGCAGGCTGCAAAATGGCTTCAACCGAAAAAAAACCAATTTTTCTTATAGCTGGAGGAAAATTAAAAGAAAAAATCACATTAAATGCAAATCATTTAGTAGATTTTTACGTAAAAAAAGTGTATATTATAGGTGAGTGTTTAGAAGAAATGGCGCTTGCATGGGAAAATGACATCTCTATTGAGAGGTGTTACACTATCCAAAACGCTATTCATCAAGCATTTATTGCTGCAAAACCTGTTAGAGGAATTGTTCTTCTTTCCCCTGGTACTGCAAGCTTTGACCAATTTAAATCTTATAATGAACGTGGAGAATGCTTTACGAAATTAGTAAAGTCGCTATAAAAATCTATAGTCTCCCAAATTAAGGAGTAAATAATGAACAAAAAAATAGCTATTGCTATGACAAGCAATGTTGCATTAGCATTGCTTATGACAACTGGCTGCCACTCATTAACAGCTGGGAGAACCGCATTTGGTGCGGAAAAAGTAGACCCATACACTACAGACACTACACCTGTTATTACAATTGATGAAAAAACCACAACAGAAGTTACGCCAACTGAAGTTGTGACTGCACCTATAGTTCAGACACCTATTGTTGACACAGGAGTTTCAGAAAAGGATAATTCAACATACGTTCCACCAACTGCAACAGAAGTTTCTCCATCATACCAAAAATATGTTATTCCAACTGGCTATGAGAATCCAACAGAGGGTCTAAAGCCTGTTGAGAAGCTTCCTGCTCGCACACAAGAGGAAATAGTTACTGTTCAGACAGAGAAGCAGCAAAAGAAGCCTGTTACTGAGGAAGGTTATTTCATATACGTTGTAAAGCCTGGTGATTGTCTTTCTGTTATTGCTAATAGCAATGGTGTAAAGACTAAGGAATTGGCAGAGCTAAATGGTCTAAAGCCAGATTCTCAGGTTCGTATTGGTCAGAAGCTAAAGATTCCTGCTGGACGCAAGCCATTTACTTCAAACAAAGACAAGAGCAGTAAATCTGATGCTGCAGATGGTTCTGTTTATGTTGTAAAGTCAGGTGATTGTCTTTCTGTTATTGCACAAAATCTTGGTGTAAAGATGGCTGAGCTAATGTCCATCAACAACCTAAAGAATGCAAATAGCATTTATGTTGGCCAAGAGCTTAAGCTACCAAGCAATGTAAAGGCACCTATTGTTAAGGAACAGAAGCCTGTCAGCAAGCCAGTCATTAAGAAGGAATCTGCAAAGGGCGTAGAGCCACCAAAGCCAATTGCTCCAAAAGCCGATGATGTTCAGGCAGATCCATTTAGTCTAGAAGATAAGGTAGAGGCAGTTCCTGAGCCAATTATCATTCCTCCTGCTCCAGTAGAGGCAAATGAGGCAACAGAAAATGCTGATACTAAAGAAGCTATCATCATCCCTCCTGCTCCAATTGAGGCAGAGGAAGCAGCACCACAAGCTGATGCATTTGACTTTAACATTGATGATGTAATCATGAATTTTGAGAATGCAAACAAGCAGGTAGCAACTGCTGTTGCTACAGATGTTCAAAACCTTAAGGTTGCTGAAGGTGATACTCTTGACTTAATTGCAGCGAACTACAATACAACTGTAGAAGATTTGCGCAAGCTTAATGGCTTTGATAGTTCTAAAAAAATTAAAGCAGGTGACATTATTATGATTCCTGCACAATCTATCAAGTAATTATTGCTGGATAATGAACAGAGCGTCTAGTATACAGGTTATTTCTATTGTATTAGTTATAGCCGTTTTAACCATAACAATACTTGGTCTAATCACAATTTTCAGTGTAAGTTCAGTAGAAGGGTTAAGAGTATCTAATGACGCTCTTCGTTTTGTTAGAAAGCAAGCTATATTTTTATTGGTTGCTATTTTATGTGCAATCACTATATATATAGTACCATTAGACTTTTGGTTTTCAAAAAAGATGCTATTACTTTATTGCATCTTTATTTTTTTGGGACTTATTGCAGTTCATATACCAAAACTTGGTGTTAGTGTTAAAGGTTCTCCAAGATGGATTGAGCCAATTCCTGGCGCTAGAGTCCAGCCTTCTGAATTCATAAAAATCGCCACAATTATACTAATGGCATGGTGGCAAGGATTACCTTGGAGAAAGAACTCAAGTATAAAAGAAGGCATTTTGATTCCTAGCGGTGCTCTAGGAATCGTTCTTGCTGGGTTAATAATTCAAAAGGATTATGGCTCAACATTTATGCTAGCAGCAACTTGTTTCACAATTATGATAACCGCAGGTGTTAATTTTCGATTTGTCAGTGGTGCAATTGTTTTGCTATTGAGCTTGTTCTCACTATTAGTTGCCATAAACCCTGTACGCTTAGAGCGTGTTCTTCCAATAATTAAATTAAATTTTGCTGATTCGGTCAGCCCAGAAATTCTAAAAGACTCTTTATTTCAAGTAGTAGCTTCTATATCTGCATTCCATCGTGGTGGACTTTTTGGACAAGGGTTAGGTCATAGCGTTTTTAAGGAGCACTACATCCCAGAATATCATACTGACTTTATCCTCTGTATGATTGGTGAAGAATTAGGTCTATTGGGTGTTTTATTTGTTGTCATACTTATTTTAACGATTTTCACATGTGGTATCTGCATTAGCTTTAAGACAAAGAATATCCTTTATAGGCTTCTTGCTTTAGGTATGACGCTTCAAATTTCACTCTATGCTTTTGTTAATACAGGTGTTGTTTGTGGAGCATTGCCAACCAAGGGCCTTGCAATGCCATTTTTAAGCTATGGAGGTAGTAACCTTATTGCATCTTACATAGCAATTGGTTTTCTATTGGCCGTTGCAAAATATGTTAATGAATACGAAGAAACTGATGAAGAATCTCAGCACGACTCTTCTTTTTGGAATATGTAGCAATGCCAAACTATCGAGAAAAATATAATTTCCCAACTAACATTGATGGTGATGGCTCCCCTACCGCTCTTGTTCTTGGTTCTGGAACATCTACTGGTGTTCCAGTAATTCATTGTGGATGCCCTGTTTGTCTCTCTGAAAACCCTTTTGACCATCGCCTTCGTACATGTGTATATCTAACATGTGATGGATTTGGCTTACTAATAGATCCATCTGCAGATTTCCGGCTTCAGGCATTGCGCTACAGAATCCCTAGAATTGATGCTGTAATCGTTTCTCATGCCCACGCAGATCACGTTTTTGGGATGGATGAGCTAAGACAATATAATCGTCTCCAAGAAAACTCAACCATTAACATTTATGCACGAGATTTTGTTATAGATGACCTCTCACATATCTTTAGCTACATAGCAAATTACAAGCCATCTGCTAATAGCCAAATGTATCGTCCGCAATTGCGCTTTTGCACACTGCCACAAGCCCCATACAAAATAGGTCCGTTTACAGTTGAATCCGTAATTTTACCACACGGACCAGCAAAATCAACTGGATTAAAGATTTCAGCACATGGTAAAACATTTGCAATTGCTTCTGATTGCAATGAATTCACAACAGAAGCAACTAACCTGTTTTCCTGTGTTGATTTTCTATTACTAGATGGATTGAGAGATCGACCTCATCCAAGCCATTTAAACATTGAAGACTCAGTTGCCTTAATGAAAAAGCTCCAACCAAAAATAGGTAGGTTTATTCATATAAGCCATGATATTATGCATGCAGAACTTGAGGCACGCTATCCACACAATTATGGTCCTGCCTATGATGGCATGAAAGTCATTCTTGGAAAAGACAAGCCAGAGCCACCCTCTCAAGCAGCTCTTAATTATATAAAATTTTAGTTTAAAAGAATGCAAGACTCAGCCAATAACATTGCAACAGCCTCTCCTATTCTAGAGCTAAAGAATGCATCAGTACATTTCAACGAAGGCAAAACAAAAGGAAAGCTTGCCGTTGATGATGTTTCATTTACTGTTAATGCGGGAGATATCGTCGGTATTGTTGGCACAAGTGGTTGTGGAAAAACAACAATAGCCCGAACAATCGCTGGATTACAGCCCCTTAGCTCTGGAGAGATTCGTTTCCAAGGGAAATCAACACAAAATCTTTCCCGCCAAGAAAAGCTAAATTATAAAAGATCTGTTCAGCTTGTTTTTCAGGACACTCTGGGAGCACTAAATCCTCGCATGACAATAGAGGCAGCGCTCGATGAAGTTTTAAGAGTACATCGCAAGCATGAGCTTCGAACACATCAAGAGCGAATGGCGGAATTAACTCAACTCATAGAAAAGGTTGAATTACCTATCTCTGTTCTTAAGAGCTACCCACATGAGATTAGTGGCGGGCAACGCCAGCGCATAGGGATTGCACGTGCACTTGCAGTTAAACCAACTCTTCTCATTGCTGACGAGCCGGTTTCCGCCCTTGATGTTTCTGTTCAAGCACAAATAATCAAAATGCTTTCTCGACTTATTGTAGAAGAAAAAATGACAATGCTATTTATAGCTCACGATTTAGCTGTCGTCAGATGTCTTTGCAACAAAGTTATTGTTATGAATAATGGCAGAATAGAAGAGGCAGGTGCTTGCGAAGATGTTTATACTAATCCAAGAAGTGAATTTACAAAAACACTTCTAGCAGCAATACCAGACATAAACATAAATTCTAGAGATAGAATCTAATTTTTTTCAAACCAGACACCTTGCATAAATTTTGGATTGCTAGTAAATTTCGGATTAAAGGTTCTTCAATTAAAACACAAGTATCTCAAATACATACAATCAACTAAATGGTGGTGCATTGATAATTGCGATTCACGTAGGCAGTACTTTGTATAAGAATCAATCCTATTAGTGCTAGACACTATTGTTGGGTAGGTGCCTTATTTGGCACCAGTTTCTCCGCGTTGCTCAGGCGTGGTTTCTTTATCCCCCAAGCCCAATGTTCTCGTTGTCCATGTCAACTCGTTTATAGGACCATATGCTTGAAGCTCAAACATTTTTGAGATTGGGAATAATATATAATGTAGCCCTTTACCAACCCATGTTTCCTGACTCAACAAATTCACCCTTAAAAATGCATCTAGATGTCCTGTGAACCACAAGTCACCATAGCCAGTAACACTTATTGCCGGACCATCAATTAATAAATTCTTAAAATGCACCCCATAATCCTTTATTGTCAGCTCGCTCTTTAAACTGCTTTGTGTTAGAATAAAATCTAGGCCAGGAACATTACGTGCCATAAAATCAGTGAAGCCAGCAAAAATAGGGATTCTATAAATCATCGCATCCTCTATTGAAATAGTTGCGGCACCAACCATTGTACGCAAATCATCTTTTTTGCCAGCTATATCAAAATTTAAATATCCATTAAAATTGGCTACGCCAGATACCGCTTCCTTTTCAGCTTTTTCACTTGTGAATGCATTAATAAAGGAATCAACGCTTGCATTATTGCAATCAAAATTAACTGCAAAATTAACCTTTTCCAAAGAAAGCCCTTTATTTGGCACATATTCTGGAGTAACACAAATATCGCCTTTTACACCACCATTATATAGAGTGGTCTCAATCCCTTTAACATTCCAACTTTCATAATCCATATCCACCTTACCGGAAGCATCTTCAAACATTAATCCATTGAAATTTATAGAGCGTGCAGTAAAGTTTCCTTCTATATTTAATGCCTCTGAAGTTGATCTTGATATGCCCACACTGCCACTTGCACTCATTTGGCAAGGCAATTCAACATCTAATGGGAAAAGCTCCTCATTTTCTATAACCCCCACAGCAGCCAACATATGTCCTGGACGAATTTTTGATATAACATCAAAGTTCAAAACATATGTATCTAAATTAATATACAAAGAGCCTGAGAGCATACCCTCTGGCCTACGACCAACCAATGAATTAATATCTACATTAGACCATCCATCCTTGCCATGAGCCTTTAAATACATTACAAGAGAAACAAAATCAACTCCGTTATATTTTACATGACCAGAATCCACATTTAAATCTAAATTATAAATAGACTCATTCGGAGAATATTTAATATTTGCAGACACATTTGGAGACATACTTGGAAACTCTATTTTTTCTAGCTCCCGATTTAGTCCCTTCAAACCTAAATCCTCAAATAAAGGATACAAGGTTTCTGTCTTTAGTTTACCATCTCCAGAAAAATCTAATCTATTAATAAGTAAATCATACTTAAGATTACCTGTTAGCTGCTGCTCATCAATCTGATTAGGTTTTGTTAGCTTTAATGCAATATCATTGCAGGATATTGTTGTATCATGCATAGACACATAAGCTTCAATATCAAAAACATTAGTTTCAAATATACGTGCACGGCGGCATTGTAATGATACATTTTTCAATACTGGCAATATTTTAATACCCTCATTTTTCACCGATTCTTTATCTTTAGATAGAGAGCTTTTATGAGAGACACTGATTAGCTCAAAGCTGTCTATTTGCACAGATTGCAACTTACTAACCAAAGGCTTGGTAGAGAAAAAATCAATATCCATCCGCACCTGTCTTGCACTAACAATTGGGCGGTGAGGGATTCGTTTAGGATACACTGCCACATCATTAATACACAAACCATTTTTTAATGATATGGATACACCATCAAGCTCTACAGAAAAGGCATCAGTAGATAACTCCTTTTCTATTTTATCTACCCACCCTCTTGGCAATTCTTTAGCAATTATCCGTAGCAAAAACAAAGCACAAATCAATACAACAGCAAACAACGCAACTATTGTTAGCTTAATATGCGGAAATTTTTTCCTATAAAATTTATAGCCCACTAAAATATGGCGTCTTAAGTGCTGTTTATCCATGCTTTTAAAAGATCTACTTCTGCTTAATTTTTTTCGGCTTAAATAATTTGAGCTTTTCAAATGGGATGTCTGACATTTCCACAACATCCTCAAAGTATCGCCAATTATCAAACTCCTCTGGATAATGTAAATCCAAAGAAAAAGCTATTTCCATTCCTTTTTCGTATGCCTTGCGGAGCAAATAAACGTCATCCGCAAACTGGGGATAATGAGCATTAATCTCTAATGCTGAACCTTTATCATTAAGCTTTTTAATTACCTCATCCAAAATCTCATGAGGTAATGTATGGGTTTGAGTAGAGAATCTACGAATTGCTCTAACTGGATGACCTATAAAATCGCATGGGAACTTTAGTATGCGATCAAGATACATGAAGAAATCCTCTACCCAAGTTTTTTCATTAATTGGATTATGATGCACCGAGCCTATAACAACATCCATATGCTCCCAAACCCAATCAGGAACCAAACAACGGCCTTGTCCATCGACCTCTACCTCGATACCAGACAAAAGTGTTTCGCCATTTTTAAAAGAGTTTCCTCTTTCAACATATTGTCTATAACGTAGCTCTGTAATACCAGCCTTTTCATATTTTTCAGGTATTTCAGAGCTATCATACCAATTGTAAGGCCAAGCTAGAGTTGTATGCTGAATAGCGATTGCATGGGCATGATCTGTAATAGCAAAAAGCTCCCAAGCTTCCTTATTTACTTCCACATCTAACTTATAACGCTCTACAGAAAGACCAACTGTTGGGCAATTGGAAAAACGTGGAAATGAGCCAGTATGATTGTGCCAACTAGGCCACTTATGAGTTGGCTCTTTTCTTTGAGACCAATAATGACAATTTGCATTAAATGGGTGAAGTGTTAACCCAAGTGAATTTTTTCTATCTGTTATGTACATAAATTACACCTAATCCAAACAATGTTAAATCATAATCAATATGACAGTCCATATCAAGACCTTCCAGTGCCCACTTTGCATATCCACCTGTTGCACAAAGAACTGCATTTTTGTTTTTAAGGACTTCATCTCTTAGATATGTGGAAATCTCACGCACCATGCCACGATGCCCTAGCTTTGCACCAAGCTTCATTGCATTTTCTGTCGAATCGCAAGCATTTGTAAAATCATCCTCAAGAATTACCTTAGGTAGCTTTGCTGTACGCTCATGAAGATAGTCTGTCATAAGTGGCAATCCAGGAGCAATTGCTCCTCCAATATAATTACAATCATTATCCACAACATCAAAAGTAAGAGCTGTGCCAAAATCTGCCACAATTACAGGATGACCATAGCGAGTAACGGCACCAACTGCATCTGCAATTCGGTCTGCTCCTATCTGCTCTGGTTTTGGATATTTAATGCCGATAGGAAGCTTATGCTTAATTGAAAGAATATCTAATTTTATTCCAACAACACTCTCAATCATCCATGACCAAATCGGATTTACAGCTGGTACAACAGAAGCAAGTAATGCTCCTTCGCACTCTGAGGCACGCAATTTTTCTAAAGCAACGGCAACATCAGGAGGATTTTTTATTCCCCCTTTTACAGCAACAATATCTGCTACACAATCGTTTTCCCATCTACCAATTGTAGTTGATGTATTTCCTACATCTATTAAAATTGCAGCCATACGGAACCCTCATCTGATTTATTAAAATACAAAGTATTTTATCACAATACACGCTTATGTTCAATAAAAACAAAGTTTTACACTAAACACAGTACAAACCTTGGCTATATTCCATGGTTTGCGTGATATATACCACAGCTAAAGGAGGGTACAAAAGCTACTTTAAAGAGCTATTTATGCAAGAGGATGCGAAGCTTGAGCATGAGGAGTGCAAGTGCCTATAAATACAGAAATAAATATAGTAAAAAGTTAATCATTTTTATCCTCTATTTAATTCTTTAATGAACCGATAGGAACTATTAATACGCCATCTTTACGACTATAAGCATAATTACCTACACCAGTTAAAACCATTTTGAATGATGGAGCTTTCATTTTTGTTGTATCAATATTGGCTTCTAGCTTATTTAATGTTTTAGCCCCTTCTTCAATAAGCCTATCTCCACCGAGTTTGATTTCAATTAATCCATAAGAGCCATTACGCAAATGAACAACAGCATCACATTCTAAATTATTTCTATCTCTATAGTGATATACTTGTCCATCTAAAGCATCTGCATAAATACGTAAATCTCTAATGCATAAGTTTTCAAACATCAATCCCATTGTTTGAATGTCATTTATTAAATCTCTTGGCCCTAGACCTAATGCAGCAGCTCCAATGGAAGGGTCAGTAAAGTAACGGGTATCTGAAGCCCTGATTGCTGTTTTAGATCGTAAATTAGGGTTCCAAGCCAAAGAATCTTCTATAACAAAAATCTTTTTTAATGCAGAAATATATGAGCTAATAGTTGCATTTTTGTTTGTCAAATCTTCAATTTCTTCATTAGCATAAACATCTTGAGTTATTGATGTTATTTTTGCTTGTGATGCAATAGAGCGTGCATATGAACGCAATATACGTTTAGCTTTTTCAGAATCCCTTTTAACATTATCAACTCGTGAAATATCATCATTGACTACAGCATCAAAATAGTTAATTGCCAATTGCAAAGCAACATCAGTATTTGTTCCAATGGATTTAGGCCATCCCCCGCGACAAATTAAAAATGCAATTTGTTCTAAGTCTAAACTATTGGTTCCGGCAACTTTCTCATTATCAGAGAATAAATCGCCCAAAGAAACACTACCATTACTTTCACCTGATTCATATAAACTCATTGGGCGCATTAACATGCGAGAAATTCTTCCCGTCCCACTATGTGATATTTCAGATAAATCAGCAGGTACAGCAGACCCAGTTAAAACAAATTGGCCAAATTCATCACGTTTATCAACCTCATAACGTATGGCATCCCAAAGCTTTGGAGCCAATTGCCATTCGTCAATCAATCTTGGAGTTTGACCATTTAGCAGAAACGATGGATCCATATCAGCCATTTCTAAGTTTTGTTTTTTTTGTGCAGGATCTTGCATAAATAATATACTTTTAGCAATTTGACTTGCTGTTGTTGTTTTACCGCACCATTTAGCACCTTCAATTAACACTGCACCTGAACTGGCTAATTTTTTCTGCAAGATACTATCCGCTAATCTTGTTTTATATTCTTTCATAGTTAAAACTCCTTGAAATATCTATTAATATAGATCATATTTAGTTATTTTGCAAGTTTTTATTTTACGATTTTGCAATTTTCTATTTGATGGTTTTGCAATTTTTCATTTGATGATTTTGCAGAATATCATTTCGTTTTTTTGCATTTTTGTTCGCCAGTTTAAGTGTTTTTTATTCAGCAACTGGAATGAATAAACATTTTTTATAATAACTAGAACGGAGATTGTTTGTAAATAGCCCAGAGTAAATTATAAACACAGGCTCAGTACTGGTTGATCTGTATCTTTTGGTAAATATCGGTAATATAAAGATATAAAAAAAGACGCACCAATGGCGTCCTATCCACCACCATTTTTCCATGGCGACAAAACAAAAGATTTTCCGTATTCTTTTAGATTTATTTATGCAAGAGGATGCGAAGCTTGAGCATGAGGAGTGCAAGCATCCAGCGGAGGCGGCAGAATGAGCCTGTGAGCAAAAGCCCGCGTGGGTCTATTGGCTTACCCTTATATTCTAACTGAAAGTGAAGATGCTCCCCTGTTGACATGCCAGTTTTACCCATATAGCCTAATGGAGCACCTGCGTCTAGCTCGTCTCCTAGTTTTACGCGTATGGTGCCTGGCTCAAAATGAAAATAACGTGAAACATAACCATTACCGTGGTCGATAGAAATATTGTTTCCTGCAGCTCGCTCTCTATCAAACCCTGCCACATCTGTTTCACAATGCACCACCCTGCCACAAGCAATAGCAAGGATTGTTGCCTCCATGCATTCCCCTGTCCAGAGACAGCAATCTATTCCCCAATGCTCCTTACGCTCTCCTGTTACAGGGTGAATGCGTACACCAAAAGCCGAGGTTTGAATAACATCCCCCGGCTTTTGGAAAATTTTGTTTTTCTTTAGAAAATAACGCTGCCTACCCATTACTTAAGCATCAAATCGCTAACAAGCTTATTGAAGCGAGCTGGGTTTGAAAGTGGTGTTCCCTCAGCAAGTTGAGCCTGACCATAAAGTAGGTCTGCCCAATCCTCAATAGAAGCATTGCCTGCATTTACGCTATCAAGCATTTTCTTAATTAGAGGGCTCTCTGCGTTGATTTCAAGAATGCGCTGTGATGGTGGCACGGTCTGATTGAAGGCACGCATTACACGCTCCATGTGTGCAGTGTAGCCATACTCATCAGCAACAAAGCAGCAAGCTGAATCTGTCAAGCGGTTTGATAGACGAACTGTCTTAACTGTGTCCTTAAAGCGCTCTGCCAAGAAATCAGTTAGTGGCTTAAATTCTTTGTCAGCTGCAGTTTCTGCCTTCTTGCCGTCCTTTGACTTATCCTCTTCTTCTCCATCAAGATTTATTTCACCGCGATCAATTGCACGAAGCTTCTTGCCATTATACTCACGTAGGCGCTCAGCAACAAATTCATCCACTGGGTCAATAAAGAATAGAACCTCGTAGCCATGCTTCTTAAAGCTTTCTAGCAATGGTGTATTCTTTGCAACCTCAAAGGAATCTGCTGTGAGATAGTAAATTTCCTTCTGAGAAGCTGGCATACGGTCTGCATAGTCCTTAAGCGTGACAAGTTTTGAAGCATCATCAGAAAGTGTTGATGGGAACTGAACAAGCTCCTTGAGCTTATCATGGTTCTCCCAATCACCATGTACGCCCTCCTTAATCATTCTGCCAAATTCACGATAGAACTTTGTATAATCATCAGGACGCTTATTCTTCATTTCCTCAATAGCACCGATGAGCTTACCCACAATCACCTTGCGGATGCGACGGATAATTGCATCATCCTGTAGCATCTCACGGGAAACATTTAGTGGCAAATCTGAGCTCTCAACAACACCCTTCACAAAGGAAAGGTAGTGAGGCAAAAGCTCCTTAATATCATCGCCAATAAATACATTGCGAGCATAGAGCTGCAAGCCGCACTTTGCTTGTGAAAAATACATATCAAATGGTGCTGCAGCTGGGATAAATAGCAATGCACTAAATTCTGTTGCACCCTCAGCAGAGAAATGTACTGTAGCAAGAGGAGCCTCATTATCATGAGCAATATGCTTGTAGAAGGAATCTGTATCTTCCTTTGAAACCTCATCCTTTGAGCGCTTCCAAATTGCCTTCATTGAGTTAAGTGTCTGTGGCTCCTTAATCTCAATTTCACCCTTATCATCCTTCTCTGGAGCAATGCTTGGATCTGGGAACAAAACAATTGGGTAAGAGATATAATCAGAGTAACGGCGAACTATCTCGCGAATACGCCACTCATCAACATACTCCATCATATCCTCGCGGAGGAAAAGGGTAATTGATGTACCATAAGCAGCATCCTCATCACCCTCTGTAATTTCATATTCGCCATTACCATCAGAAACCCAAACAACTGCCTTGTCTCCGCGGCGGCGTGTAACAAGCTGAACCTTGTCTGCAACCATAAATGCAGCATAGAAGCCAACGCCAAACTGACCAATAAGCTCAGGTGCATTTGCCTTATCCTTCATTGCTTGAAGGAATTTCTTTGTACCTGAGGAAGCAACAGTACCGATATTGCGCTCTACCTCCTCTGCACTCATACCAATACCATTATCAGAAATTACAAGTGTCTTTGCTTCCTTGTTTGCAAGCAAATTGATTTTATATTCACCATCTGCCTCTTGGCTCTTATCTATTAGAGCCTCAAAGCGTGCGCGATCGATTGCGTCAGAGGCATTTGAAATAAGTTCACGAAGAAATACCTCTTTTTTTGAATAGAGGGAGTTAATTACAAGGTCAAGGAGTTGACTAACTTCTGTTTTAAATGTCTTTTTCATAATTTTTATTTTCCTAATTTTATCGAAAGTTAAAGGCATAGGCACTTATTTCTAAATGCCCATGCAAAAGCCGTTATTGTTGGGGCTGATTAGTCGCGCCTTCCGCCAATTAAGCCAAAGCGTACTAAATAATAGAGAAGCTGTAGCAATGCTGAAATTGCACCTGCAACATAAGTCATAAATGCTGCATTCAACACCTTGCCAGCTGCATCAATTTCTGCCTGACTTGTAACTGCACCACACATAGCAAGCTGCTTCTTTGCTCTTGCACTTGCATCCCACTCCACAGGGAGAGTAACAACTGAGAATACAAATGCTGTACCGAAAAGAATAACTCCTGCCCAAGCAATATAGAAACCTGTTTCTGGAGCAATAAAGCCAATTCCTGCAAGCATAATTCCTGCAATCGCAATCAACAAGCCAAAATTGCTACCAAACTGAGTGATAGGCACTAGTGCAGTACGTAGTTTCAATGGTGCATAGCCCTGTGCATGCTGCAATGCGTGGCCAGCCTCATGGCAGGCAACACCGACTGCGGCAATACTGGACTCTCCATACACCTCTGGAGAAAGCCTTAAAACCTTTTTGCTTGGATCATAGTGGTCTGAAAGAAAGCCACTAACCTGCTCAATACGAACATCTGTTACACCTGCACGGTGAAGCATACGCTGAGCTGCCTCTGCTCCTGTCATACCGGTTGATGTACGAGTCTTTGAATACTTGCTGAAGGTTCCTTTTACTGTTGCTGAGGCAATACCTGAAAGAATCAGTACAGGAATCATTACGATCAAATAAAGAGGGTCAAAAAACATGTTTTATCCTTTCTTTTCAATTTATCAACATTTTGAACAAATTATCACGATAATTGTACACACTACTTACAGCAAAAACTGTACCAAGTGCAAAATCAGTCATTTTTGCGTAATTTTGTCTCACTTTGGGACATAGGCTATGTGCAACCACGCACACACAGAGAGCTCGGAGAGGTTAATATCTTTTCATCGCAGACTCCGCTCTGCCATGAAGCCTATTTTATATTGCTTACAAAAATGTCTGGCCAACTATCATTTGAAGTATTGTAGGTAATGCGAAGCGTTTGCTTTGTCTCAACATTCATAAGGAAAATCTCATAATCACAGCTATCTTGCTCATGACCACCTGTGCTTGCCCCATATACTAGCCACTCACCATCTGGAGAAAAACGTGGAAAATACTCGTGACTATAATCACTCTCTGAATCAAAAAAGATTTTCCCTGGTGGATCTAGTACATCACACAAAAAGATGCTATTCTTTTGCTTGCCAGGATGATTCATATATGCAAATTCTGTACTTCCACTTTTTCTCCATACAGCCTGACAACCAGAATCTATCTTTTGAAGCTTCTTTCCATCCTTAGATATGCTTGCAATATAATTCATGCGTCCACGAAGCGTTACAAGTAAACTTGGCTCTGTATCGTTTATATCTGGAATTGTTATCTGTGTACCTTCTACAATTGGCGCAATACCACTCTTTAATATTACCTTATCTTCTGTAGTAATAACGCCATTCTCCTCTATCAATGTTGCTTGAACTAACTCGGAGGAATTATTTCGCATAAAAACAACAGAGCGACCACTTGGGTCCCACACCGCCATAAACGCATTTGTGGCAAGCAAGCACTCTTCTCCCTTTTCAAAATCATAAAGATATGTATCCCACTTACTCATATTGCGTAGTGATACCCATGGCTCTGTAGAACGAGAGAAAACAAATCGTTTTCCGTCAGGAGAAATAATTGGATATGTATCTGTAAAGCCCGAATTTGTTAGTTTTGTGATTTCTCCAGAAGCAATATCTTGAGAATAAATACTATGTAAGCCATCTCTATTTGAGCTCCATACAATTCTTCCTTGAAGCCCATTAACAAATGCTTTTCTATGCTCAATCTCACTAGCAGGTATTTCTACACTACTACCCTTTTCTGGCGGCGTAAGGCGTCCACCCTTAACAAAGCTTCTATAGGATAAAAATAGAAAGCCCAATGCTATTACAATAGTTCCAAGTAGCACACAGGCGCTCAACAGCTTTTGCCATACAACTCGCTTACCATCCGTTGCCTTTACTGTTGGATTAGTCTTACCATCTGTCTTCCAAACAAATGCAATCAAAGATATAGCACCCAAAGAATAATCGATGATTTGGCTAATAAAATGCATTGCAAACATAGCAATTACCACAAACTTTAAGGTCTCTTCTCCAAAGCCCATGAGCTTAAATGCAGATATACCACCTGTTTCATATGTACCAAAGCTCATAAAGGAAGGGACTGGTAAAGCTGCAGAACCCTCTGCACCTATCAAAGCTAAAACTACTTGTGAGCTTGATGCAGCTGCCAATTCCGCAGAAAGCGGTATCACAACCGCCTGGAATAGGAACAATAAGCCAATATACTTACATGCTCTAACACAAACGGATAGAAGCAACACCGGCAAAAGCTTACCACTCTTTCTCACTGCTACAACAGAAGTGGCTGTGTCTGATAATAAATTAAGAAGAACAATCATAAATTTCGGAAGTTGTATAAAGCGATTACGAACACGCTCTGCTAGCTTTCCAAAATAAGGAAGAATATAAAATATTCCAACACCACCAACAACGCAAAGCAATATTAGCATTATTACAGAGCCAACCAACGAAATACTATTGGTTGCTAATGGAAGAGCAACTGCAAATACAAGAAGTAACCCAATAAAATCAAAAAGCACTGAAATCGAAAGCGAAGAAAGACCATCTGCAACAGCAATGCCACAGCCTCGCTTTAAAAGTGCGACATAGCTTAATTCTCCAATTCTTGCCGGAAGCATATCTACAAATGCTCCGCGAACAAAGGTCACAAAAATCATTGGTGTGAGCTTCACTTCGGTGCCAGCACTCTTGAGCAAAATCTTTGCTCTTGCTGCTCTAAAGAAGGTTTGAAATAATTGGCAAACAAGATATATTGCAATATAAAACATGATAGCAGATTTTGCTGCATCTACAATTGTGGCAATAGACACATCCCCATGCTCGCCAGAAACAAGATTTAAAAGTAGTCCAACAAGAAAAATCGAAACAATAATTGAAACAACAAATTTTATAATACTTTTCTTCATTTTATCTCCTAACAAATCAATTTTCAGCTCATTGTTTTATAAGCAAACGACTCTTCACCCAACAAATCAAAAAAATATGTTTTTAAGAAATTAAGCTAATAAATTTTGCACTTCAAACCATCACACTGTTTGCACTAGCGTGCACCAAAGCAACTAAAAGCCGCTTCTCCATACTCTTCCAGCCCGCGAGCGCGATGCACGAGACGCCAAAGGGACGCAGAGACGCGGAGGCCGCAGAGGTCGCAGAGACGTGACGCCGAAAAAACACTAGCGGAATGAGCTTTGCCTTGGATATTGCTTTATCTTTCAAAGCAATTGGACAAATCTCATCCACTAGTGTGCTCGCCCAGAAGACTATTAAGATGCGGAGGCGATGCATGTGATGCACGAGATTCACTGGACGCCAAAGGGACGCAGAGACTTCGCACTTTAAGCCATCACGTGCAGAAGCTCCGCGTCTTTGCATTCTTGTGGGCGAACACACTAGCGCTTGGAAGTTGCCTTTGCGACAACAGGAGCAAAACAAGGCAACGACAAGCGGTAGTGTTATCATCGATACCACCATACAAGCCACCACGCAAGCCTCTGCGTCCTCTGCGTCCTTTGCGTCTCTGCGTCCCTTTTTCGCACTTTTGAAGTGTGCTAACGCACGCAAAGCGACTGGAAGTTGCTTCTCCATACTTTTCTCAAACTGCTAACTTCTCTCCACTAAACTAGCCAATATTTCAAATAGTTTAGCACGGACCTGCTCAAGCGTTGCGTCCTTGATAGATGCGCCTGCTGCACGAACATGACCTCCACCTCCGAGCTTTGCACAAATTGCAGCTGCGTCGTATGGCTCCTTTGTACGCAGACTTATGTTTACTGGCGCACTAGGCTCAGGCTGACGGATAAATGCAGCCATTTCCACTCCACAAATTGAGCGCACAACATCCACAAAATTCTCTGAATCTGAGCCAACGCAGCCCTCTGCAGCAAAATCTTCACTTGTTAAGAAGCCTATCGCAATCTTTCCCTGTGCTTCTACAGTGATGCTGCTGATCAAACGCTGCTGAAGCTTTAGTCGCTTTAATGGTTGAGAACCATATACCTGCTCATTGATATATTCTGAGCGAACGCCCTCTGCTAAGAGCTTTGCTCCTACCTCAAGCGTCAATGGAGAGGTACAACTATAGGCATAACGCCCCGTATCTGTCACAATACCAACCCAAAGTGCCTCTGCTATTGCCGCATCAAATTTGGTGCGTGGCATTGCTGCAAGAAGCTGATACACCAGCTCTGAAGTAGCTGCTGCACCCTCATCAATCAATACTTCTCGAGCAAAGCCTTCCTTGTAGCCCATGTGGTGATCAATACAAAGAGCCACTCCAATTTTAGGGAAGCTTTCTTGTAGCTGCTCTGGCAAGCGTTTTACTCCATTGCAATCAAGAACAATTAGAAAATCACTTTCCTGCAATTCCTCGTGAGAAATCACATACTCCATGCCCTGAAGAAAAGCATACTCTGGGCGAAGCTCTGAAAAGCCTGTGCAAAACGCATTAAATCCTTGGCTACGCAACCCCAAGCATAAGCCCAACATTGAGCCATAAGCATCTCCATCAGGATGAATATGTGCTGAAATAACAATGCGTGTGGCAGGGTCTAATCCATCAAGATATGTGGCAATCCTCTTTAGCTGCTCTAAAAACATAGCATTATTTTCTTTATTCATTTTCAATCACCTTACTAAAGCAATTTTCTCTTGCCCACCTTAGCTCACCAAGAAGTCCCTCTTTGATGTCTATTGCTGCACCACTACAACTATTCCAGACCTCCCAAGTATAGGTTTCACACTCAAAGTGCTGGCAGCCTGATGCGGCAAGTGCCTCTGCAAAGGCTGCTGATTTTAGCTCCTCAGCTGTGCTTCCCAATAAGCCTGTTGGTGTGATGTATAGCGGCACATGGAAATGTACTCTCAGCTCAGCACCCTCTTGAGAAGCAAATTCAAGTGCTTGAGGAATATCATCGGCACGATTAATTGCACCATCAGCAGTGCGTTGAACAGTCTGGTGCAAATATGTGCTTTCATTATACTGTGCAAGAATTGCCCTGCCCTCAGCTGTATCAGGAAGCACCATAGCTGCACTTAACTGAACCTTGCCTATAAAGATGCCATTTGAGGTAAGCTCACGCACAGCAGCTGCTAAATTTTCAAATTCAACGCTTTGGTGAGCGGTATCAAAGCAAATACCGAGGTAGCGCTCTAGCTCTGGAGTTAGACCTGCCTCACGGAGCTGCTTAAAGAAATCAATTAGCTCAGGCGTTGTTTCTGGATAGCAGCCAGGCTCTGCCTCAATACAAAGCACAATGCGCTTCCCATATTTCTCTTCTACTCCCTGCAAATGCTTAGCTGCGGCAATATAATTTTCTATTGCTTTGGCATGAGGCTCATTCCATGCCTTGAAATTTGCTGGCGATGTGGAAATGCTCCCATACTCAACATTATCCGGAAGAAGCTGAGCAAGAATATTTGCAGAACGCTTTGTATATTCTAAGCGTTCCTCCATATCCCACGCAGGGCGATACACCTCATCCTTTACTTGAACACCATGAAATGTACCAAAAGGAAAAGCATTCATTGTAAAAGCAAAAAGCCTATTGCTACGCATTAGCTGAAGAAGCGCCTGAAGCAAAAATGGATTTGTGGTAAGCTCATCAACAGCCTTTGCAGCAAGCCTAAGCCCCACCCCAAAGCGTTCACCAAAAAGAGAAAACTCTTTGCCTATTGGTGCGGCAAAATCTGTTATTGCCTGCATAACATCACCAATGCCCTCGCCTTTATGGACATTCATGCAGTATGTCAAAAACTTTTTACTCATCGCTTCTCCTTGTTTTAGCGTAAGTGCACTACTTGCGTAAGTCTTTCAGTAAGGCAATTTCCTTTGCATAGCCATCAAGCTCATTTGGCGTTTCCAATAGGAATGGGAGATGGCGTAGCTTTGGATGGTTAATTATGCGAGCAAGAGCATCAACAGGAAGCTGCCCCTCGCCAAGCTTTGCGTGACGGTCCTTATGAGCAGCAAGCGTATTCAAGCTTCCATTAAGATGAATTGCCTTTAGTCTATCAAGACCAATAACACTATCAAATTCAGAAATAACACCATCTAAATCAGAGACAATATCGTAGCCGCCATCCCAAATGTGGCAAGTATCAAGGCAAACACCAAGCTGTTGAGATAATTCAACCTTATCAATAATTGTGCGAAGCTCCTCAAAGCTTCTGCCTATCTCGCTGCCCTTTCCTGCCATTGTCTCAAGCAAAACAAGCGTGCTTTGCTCAGGCGAAAGGATTCGATTCAATAAATCACAAATAAGCTCAATGCCCTTCTCTACACCCTGCTGCACGTGACTACCAGGATGAAAATTGTAGTAGCTGTTAGGAGTATATTCAAGACGCTTTAGGTCATCCGACATTACCTCAAAAGCAAACTCACGAATACGCTCATCTGCAGCACAAGCATTAAGTGTGTATGGGGCATGGGCAACTATTGGCCCAATATCATTTTCTTCTGCTAGCTTTAGATAAGCATCAACATCCTTTTGTGAAATTGGCTTTGCTGCACCGCCACGTGGATTGCGGGTAAAGAACTGAAAGGTGTTTGCACCAATTTCAAGTGCTGTCTTACCCATTGCCAAATAACCATTAGAGGAGGATAAATGGCAGCCAACCTTAAATACATCCGTATTACTCATAACACATCCTTACTGGAACATTTAACTCATGCAAGCGATCCTTGATGCTCTTAATGGTGTATTCACCTGTGTGAACCATACCAGCAACAATAGCAGCATCTGCATGAGCAATATTCAAGGCATCTGCAAGATGCTCTGGCTTACCTGCTCCACCAGAAGCAACAACAGGAATACCAACTGCATCTGCAATTAGCTGCGTAATCTCAAGCTGAAAGCCTGCGCGTGTGCCATCTGCATCAACTGAGTTTACAACAATCTCACCGGCACCCTCACCCTCTGCGCGCTTTGCCCATTCAACCGCATCAATACCTGTGCGATTGCGGAAACCGCGTGTAGTAATCTCGTAGCCAGATGGACATTTTGCCAAATCATCTGTCTTTACAGGGTCCATACCAAGCACAATGCACTGAGAGCCAAATGCACGAGCTCCCTCGCCAATCAAGGCTGGCTTAGCTACTGCTAGCGAATTAACAGAAACCTTCTCCGCTCCAGCAAGTAAAATCTTTGACATATCCTCAAGAGAGGAAACACCACCACCAACCGCAAATGGAATGCGAATAGCCTTTGCAACTGCTGCTACCATTGCTAAATCTGTTGGTCTATGCTCGGCAGAGGCTGTAATATCATAAACAACTAGCTCATCGCAACCCTCAAGATAATAACGCTCTGCAAGCTCTACTGGGTCGCCTAAATCAATGTTATTCTGAAATTTCACACCCTTTGTTACACGATTCTTGATTACATCGAGGCATGGGATAATTCGTCTTGTTAGCATTTTTACTCCGTAATATCAATTTGGGTTTGTGATTAAATTATTAGCATGCAATCGCCATAGCTATAAAAGCGATACTTCTCTTGAATTGCTGCTTGATAAGCCTTAAAAATTTTATCGCTACCAGCAAGGGCACAAATCATCATAAGCAAGGTAGAGCAAGGCAGATGAAAATTTGTTAGCATTATATCTACTGCCTTAAACTCATACGGTGGATAGATAAAAGCTGTGCTACGGGCCTTCTCTGCTGTCACCACACCATTATGAGAGGAAGCAGAGGTCTCAAGAGTGCGCACGCTTGTGCTACCAACTGCAAGGACTCTGCCACCGCGTGCCTTACACGCTGCCACAGCAGCAGCAGTTGACTTTGGCACCTCATAGCGCTCTGCATCCATCACATGCTCCTCAACATTTGCTACCTTAACTGGTCTAAATGTACCAGGGCCAACATGTAGAGTCACAAACTCGCGGGCAACACCCTTCTCTGAAAGCTTATCAAGTAGAGCATTTGAAAAATGTAATCCCGCTGTAGGTGCAGCAACTGCTCCAACCTCGCGTGCATACACAGTTTGGTAACGCTCCTTATCCATCTCTACACGCTTATCGCCATTTGCACGATGAATATATGGTGGGACTGGTGGCACTCCATGCTTATCAAGGATTTCAAAGAAATCACCCTCAGAAGCAACTGTTACATCAACCTTGCCATCCTCATATTTTGCCTGAACCGTCGCTTTAATCTCTCCCTCAGCAAGAAGCATTACTGCTCCCGGACGCATTGGGCGAGAGCTCTTGCACATCACAGTCCATGCACCTGGCATTCTAACTGATGGCTCAATAAAAAGCACCTCCACCTTGCCAGGTGTATCCTCCCATGTGCCAAATGCACGTGCAGAGAAAACGCGTGTATCATTAAACACCATCAAATCATTTGGTGTTAAATAATCAACAATATCGGCAATATGCTTATGCTCAATTTCTCCTGTATCGCGATGCAATACAAGCATACGGGAAATACCACGCTCCTTAGGTGGCTCCTGAGCAATCAACTCTTCTGGTAAAATATAATCAAAATCTGAAGTTAACATAAATAATTAAAATTTTTTTTTACTTTTATTCTTACTAAATCTTGCCCAAACGCTCCAACATACTCCTAATGGCATCATACACCATATCAACAGAGATAGAGCTCATGTACTCCATTGTTCCTTTAGGGCAAACACGCTTACGGCATGGTGGACAAACATTTGTCTGAACAACAATATTGCTAGAACCAAATGGACCTGTACGTTCTGGTGAGGTTGGGCCAAAAGGCACAACAACTGGCACGCCAGTAGCCACACCCATGTGCATTGGACCAGAATCATTTGACACAAGTATATCCATTCGCTTGAGCACAGACATTGTTTGAGGGATTGATGTTACACCACACAAATTTACACCCTGCTTTGTGGATGCAATGATTTTATTTCCGAGCTCCTTTTCTCCTGGACCACCTATAACATAGACAATTGCTTCAAGCTCACGCTCCAGCCTTTCTGCTAGCAATGCAAAGCGATCTATCGGCCAATCCTTTGTTTCCCAACGAGACTTTGGTGCTATGGCAATATGTAATTTTGCCCCAGTAGAATCATCGTATTGCAAATCGTATTGTGGCAGAGTCAATGGGTACTTTGGCTCTAATGGGATAGATATGCCAAGGTAGCTAAGAATATCGTAGCACTCTTCTATTGCATGGCGGTTCTTGTTGCGCTTCCCTGCCAATGCGTGATAAAACAAAGGTGAGCCTTCGCGAGCAAAGGATGGGCCAATGCGCTTCTTTGAGCGAGCGGCTCTTGCTACAAGTGCACTTTTCATTAGCCCTTGAAAATCAACGACCATATCATATTCATCTAACTTATGAATAGCGTTTAGTGCTTTAAAATATTCCTTCAGCTTTGACGGGCGAGGTATCTCTATAACCTTGTCAACACAAGCAAAGCAGCGCACAATACTGGCAAAATTTGGCTGAACAGCCCAATGCACTTCCGCTCCATAGTGCTGCTTCAATGCAGCCACCGCAGGAAGTGCGTGGAGTGTATCTCCGAATGAGCTTAATTTTACTACAAGTATTTTCATCATTTATTTATACTTTTA
Organism: Kiritimatiellia bacterium; assembly: GCA_017481725.1. Classification (GTDB taxonomy): domain Bacteria; phylum Verrucomicrobiota; class Kiritimatiellia; order RFP12; family UBA3636; genus RGIG990. The sequence goes on from JAFUOX010000074.1 coordinate 33,828, forward strand.
CAACGAAATCGACTAATATTTAGAAACGCAAAATTTATATATAAATTTTACCACGAAAGGCTTGAATAATCAACATTTAACCTAACAAACACGGATTAATGTTGCCAATAACCAAAACAATATACAAATACGATTTTCATTATAACGCATTTCTCAATTTAGAATGCGTTGTCTGAAGTAAAATCAAAAATAATGACCTCTTGCTCACCTGACATTTCTGCATCAGGGAAATTTTCCGAAGTATCATCTAAATTAATTTGAGGAACCCCAATATCTGTTTGTACCGCAGCTGTCTCTGATGCTTCAACAAGCTTCTCCTCTGCCTCTAGAATGCTATCAAGCTCTGCTTGACGGCGGGCCTCTTCTTGGCGAGCCTCTTGCTCTGCACGCTCCTTTGCTTCACGAGCAATACGCTCCTCCTCAAGCTTGCGTTTGCGCTCCTCCATTCTCAGCTTATGTAGTTCGCGGAAGGAAATTCGTTCAACACCATCTGAATCCTTAATGGTTACCGCCTCACGCATCTCTTTAGATAAATTCAATCCATCAATTTGATTGCTTGAATTTTCATCGTCTAAAGATGCTTGCTGTTTTACAACGACACTGTTGGTTGCAGCCACACTTTGATCAAAAATATTAAGCACCGAAAGTCTACCAGAGGTTGGATGAACTACTATTTCCGAGGGCTGGCCCGGAGCATAACTCATTGTAATATTTGCAATTGCATTTGTCGTCTCCAACAAAATAGAATTGTCTCCTATATCGGTCAGAGTATAACCTAAAATAGATTGACCTTTAGTCAAATAATAGGTTCGCTTAGAGCTAATTTCTACTATTCCTGCAGCAGGCAAACCTTGATAATACGTTATTGCTGTAAGCTTAATATTTTTCCCTAACAAATCTGCTTCCTTTGCAAGCTCCTCCTGAAGTTTTATCTGCTCTGGAGTTAGCTCTACGGAAGCATTTGATGTATCTTGAGGCATATTTTTAATAGGTCCAAATGGTGCTCTCGAAACAATTACATTATAACGTTCTGGCACTGCATCAGCAAATATTAGAAAGCTAATAAAAAAACAAATTGCACCAAGCATTATCTTATTTCGTTTTCGCATGATGCAATTTTGTTTTTTCATTTTATCTCTTTTTACAGTAGTCTTTTATACTCTATATAAAAAAACATAGCTGCTATTTGCTATTACTTTACAGAGTAGCGTGTTGCCTTGGTGATAACCTTCCAAAGATCTTCTTGAGTAGTTGCCTCAAGCGCTGCCTTTGCATTGGACTCTTTCACAAATGAATCTGTCAAACCAGCCAATAGCTTTAAATAAAAGGCACTAACCGCTGTTGGGATAGTTGAGAAGAAAATGAGATGAGCAAGGCCTTCCTTTGCTCCACCAAACGGAACACCCTTCTTACTTACACCAAAAGCAAGAGACAAACCACCACCCTCAATACCACGAACGTGAGGAAATGCCAAACCATGTCCAATACCTGTTCCAAAAACAGTTTCTCGAGCAATTGCTGCCTCTGTTAATTTATCTGCATTATCAATAAAGTGTGCTTCTTGAAGGCAATTAGTTAGCTCAGCAATAACCTCTTCTGGTGTTGTTCCCTTTAAATCTGGTATCATTAGAGCAGGAGAAGAGAAACGTGCAATACCGACCTTTCGCTCTCCTCCAGAGCGTTTTGGACTATCTGCAACCCACTTTGCTCCTGTTGGATCATAAAGAATACGAGCACAGCCTGGGCATGGTGTTAACGAATTGCATTGTTTAACAGCTTGAAGCTGAGAAATTGCCAATTTCATACCACACATAGAGCAGCAGCCATTATTTGTTGGTGCTAACACAATGTGATCCTTTTTATACAAGCGGGTATAAAGTACACGAACCTCTGGGGATAAGGACTGAGTCATCGCATCAATATTCTTATTTAATTCAGATAAATCCGCTGATGAACCTTTGATAGAACGCTGCTCATCTCGAATTAGGGTGAGTTCTTGAAGCTGAATTAGATGATTGATGATACTACGCATATTAAAATTTCCTGAATATTTGTTAAACAAGTGAGATATGTCTTTTTCTTTTTTTATTTTCGCTCTTTTGTTTATATTTGTCAATAAATTTTAAGAAAAAAGCTACCCAATAATTTAAAAATTAAGGTATAAAAGCAAAAAACAAACTTTTCACACAAGAAGGTAGTGTTTCTACAACAAAATATATGCAATTGTAATGTACAAGATACACGAGACGCCGGTGGGAGGCACCATTATAATAAATGAAGAGTGAAGAATGAAGAGTGAAGAATGAAGAGTGAAGAATGAAGAATGAAGAATGAAGAATTTAGGTAGAGTTGAGTGGTTTTTTCTCCATTCTCGCGTCTAATCGTCTTTTGGTCTCTTGTCCTTGTCTCACGTCCCGCGTCTCATGTCTCATGTCCAAAGGGGCGTGTCAACGCCTGCGGGATGCGTGTCAACGCATCGGATGGTCTCGCGTCTGATTGTCTAATTGTCCGTTCGCCGTCTATCGTCTTATTGTCTATCGGTTGTCTAGCGTCTAACGTCATTTAACCGTCTATCGTCCAACGTCCCACTTCGCACTTCTAGCCACCACGTGCATTAGCTCCGTATCTTTGCCTTCTTGGCGGTCGAACACACTAGCGCTTGGAAGTTGCCTTTGCGACAACAGGAGCAAAACAAGGCAACGACAAGCGGTAGTGTTATCATCGACACCACCATACAAGCCACCACGCAAGCCTCTGCGTCCTCTGCGTCCTTTGCGTCTCTGCGTCCCTTTTTCGCACTTGTGAAGCGTGCTACCGCACGCAAAGCGACTGGAAGTCGCTTCTCCATACTCTTCCA
>JAFUOX010000075.1 GCA_017481725.1 Kiritimatiellia bacterium
CTTGAAAGGGTAAAGGAAACAGGTGAAGGTTTCCCCTAAAGAATAAAACATTATGAAACATTAAAAAGTAAATTAAATCGTTTCCATCTACTGGAACAAATAAAATTATTGAAAAAAAGAATTTACAAAGAACAAGAAAGGATAAGAAAAGGCAAAACTATTTCTCAACAAAATCCAAAAAAAATTGAAAATTAATGGCCGGTTCGGTGTCTTTTATATTTGACACATTGCGATAGGCAATGCAATTTTGATGCTTGCGTGAGGCTCATGAGGTACGGGATACTCTACTCAGCAGCTTATTTTTCTTCTATATCTTTGCTATCAGATATTGCTTCTACACTCTTTGGTGCAACACGTTGCAGCAACTCATTCGTTGCTCGCTCACTCTCCAATGGTGTGCAAATAACATGTGGGCGAATCAATATAATCAACTCAGAACGCTGCTTAACTATCTCTGTACTACGGAAGAGAAAACCAATTAGAGGAATGTGTCCTAAAATTGGCACACGAGAGATTTGCTCTGACTCTGTCTCTGTTATCAAACCACCAATACCAGCAAGTAAACCATCCTGTGTAATAAATGTGCCACTGATGCGGCGAGACTGAATGGTGTCAACACTATAAGTCTGCAATGAGCTTGCATTGCCATAAGGGATAGAACCTCCATTCTTTTTAACAGATGACTCCTCCTGCATTAGGCGTAGCATTACACTGCGGTCCGCATTAATATTTGGAGCAATCACAAGTGTTGTGCCAATAGGTGTCATCTCTATTTGAGGCTCAACTGTATAGCCAATTGTTGATGTCATACCATCAATTGTACCCATCACTGGCTCCATTGTCACACCTGTGGTAATTGGTTTCTCTTCACCAATAAAAATACGAGAAACCTCATTGTTAGCAATCAAAAGTGTCGGTGTTGCAATAACCTTTGCTTTACCATCCTTCTCCAGCAACTGAATGCGAGCACTAAATTTATCACTAATCAATGAATATGAGAAAGAATCTGTGCGTGGAGTATTTGCCAATGGATTAAAGCCTGGAAAACCCGCCATTGAGGAATATAGATTTCCATTTACTGTATTCTCAGATTTAATCTCATACTCAAAGGTTGAATTAAATTCATCATCAAGAGTAACCTGAACAATCTTCATCTCAAGCATTACACTTGGTGTGGCAACGTCTAGCTTCTTAATTAGCTCTGCAATTTCATCCATCACCTTTGGATCACTTGTACGAACAATCATAATATTATTTTTGCGACTAATTGTAACAAAAATGCTTGGAGATTGATTACGGAACAAATCTAGTTTTTTGCGAAATTCTGCTTCATTACCGCGAGCTGCCTCTAATTGTGCTGCTGCCTCTGGTGACATACCGCCAAAGCTCTCCTTATTAGAATAATCATCAGAAATATTACGATTGTGATTATCTGAAGAGTTAAAGGTGTCTGTGCTTGAGCCTCTGACGGAAATATTACCCGGATCTATTGCTAAGAAAGAACTTGAACTAGATGAATCAATCATCTCAAGACGCTCGAAGCGGCGGCTTAGGTCGCTCAATTCATCATCAAGAATATCATTCTCACCTAGGGTTAGATAAACACGTTCTGGATATAACCCATAAATAACAGAAGCAATCTCAACAACATTTGGATAAAGAAGAGTGAAGGTGCGAGTTTGTTCCTCACGGAAGGTTTGTAGGCTACCTTCATACTCAGCCATTGTTGTGATGCGAACAATACCTGTCTTCTCATCTGCTCTATACCATAGATTATGTGCTCTACATAGCTCCTCTACCACAACATTGATTGGAACATTACGTAGGAAAACAGATACAGGAATTTTTGCTGCCTTTTGTGATGCAGATATATTTACACCTATCTGCTCAGAGAGTAGACGAACAAGCTGACCCAGCTCAAAGTTATTTGCCTCTACATGTGTAAGGCAAGACTCTGCGGCTTCTGTCTTTGTAGCATTACTTGCTAGCTTATAGCTTGTGCCAATCCAAAGCTCTTGATTTAAGGTTGGTGCTTCTAGCTGAACGCCCTCAGCAGTAATAGATTTGATATTAAGCTTTATTGGCACACCAGAATACTCATACTGGATAGCAGAGCTTGGGCGAACAAAAAATGTCTTTCCATTTGGTGCAACAACTATTGCCACACCACCATCTGCTTGACCACACACTAAAGCACCTAAAGAAAAGCTCTGAAGCTCTGTTAGCTGAGCCTTAATCTCATCTGCAAGCTTCTCTGGTGCCGCTGTTGGATCATTTGCAAATAAAGTGCCCACACAAAAAAGTAGACTGATACCTGTAACTAATTTATTTCTTTTCATATTTATCCTTTTAATCAACATATATCCGTGTATTTAGCTCATTGTACCCATTGTAAACAATGCCATAAAGAAGGCGAGATACACAAAGCCAACGATTAGACCTGTGATAATAATCATTACTGGCTCCATTATCACGCTCAGGCGTCGAACAACTATACCCAAAAGCGTATCATGAAATTCTGCAACCTCCTTAAAGGTCTCTGAAAGATCACCCGTGGTCTCCGCCACAGCAGTCATGCGCGAAAGCATTGGCATAAATTCTTTTGCTGGATGCAATGCCTCTGCAAGAGATTCGCCCTTAATTACACCTTCACGTGCAGCAACAACGCGTGCACGAAGTCTGCGGTTATTAAGCATATTTGCAGCCACATGTAGAGAATCTACCAGAGGAACACCGCTCTCAATCAAAAGAGCCATTGTTCTTGCAAAGCTTGTTGTAGCAGAAAGCCTCAACACCTTACCGGCTATTGGCAAACGCACCAATAGCGCATCCTCTAGCTCACGACCTATCGGATTCATTCTAACCACAATCCAAACTAAAATTGCACCACCAATAATTAGACAAAGAGGCATTGAATTTAAATGAAGCCAATTTGACACATCGACAAGAAATTGAGTAATCGCTGGTAATTCAACATTACCTTGTTTAAGAAATTCTGCCATCTTTGGAATAACCGAAGCCACAAGATACACTGCCACACCAACAGCAAGAATTAAAGCTAGCACTGGGTAAACCAAAGCATTCAAGAAGGCCATTCGTAGCTTGCGCTTTGCTTCAAGCTGATTTGCTGCTCTTGTAAAAACTTGCTCTAGCTCTCCAGTGCGTTCACCAGCAATAGTAAGCTGAATCTGCTCCTCAGCAAATATTCCTTTTTCTGCTGCCATCGCATCTGATACACTTAAGCCCTGAGAAATGCGCTCACGCACACGAGCCCAAACGAGAGCTGCTCTAGGACTTTCAGCTTGCTCTTCAACGGTTTGCATAGCAGCAACAATTGGGACGCCACTCTTGAGCATATATGCTAGCTCACGCAAGCCTAGCTCTATATCAAGAGAGCGCACTGGCTTTAGCCAAGAAAGCGAATACCATGGTGCATTAATTGGACTCTTTTCAGCTGTTTTTCGAATCTCAGATAGCTCAATAATCACATTACCCTCAAGGCGCAATTGCTCAGAAAGGATACTCGATGAGGCTGCCTCTCGAGTACCTGTCTGCACCGTGCCAGAGCGTGTTTTGATTTTATATGAAAATTGAGCCATATTTATTTTCTATTCTTTCTCTAACTAACACTAAAGTTAAAGCACAACTAAAATGTATTATTATTTATTGCTTTCATTGCTTCAGCGACACTTGTTACACCAGCCTGAATTTTTGCTATAGCATCATCAATGAGAAAGCGCTGCTTTCCTTGCTTCATTCCTTCAATCAATTCGCCAAGTGGAGCATCTGCTGCAATCTGCTCTGCAAGTGCAGCTGTCGGAAGCATAAATTCAAACAACCCTACTCTGCCAATATAACCTCTGCCTGAGCAAGCCAAGCAGCCACATGGTTTATATGCATCTACTCCTGCAAGCTCTGGGCGACCTAAGCAATTCGCCTCATCTTGAGTAAGTGCATATTTTTCTGCGCATTCTGGACACAAGCGACGAACCAAACGCTGTGCAACAGACAAGCGAAGTGTCGCTGCAATCAAGTGTGGCTCAAGCCCCATATCACGCAAGCGTGTTACAGCACTTGCTGCATCATTTGTGTGAAGCGTTGAAAGCACAAGGTGGCCCGTAAGTGCAGCCTTAACTGCGGCATCTAGTGACTCTGCATCGCGAATTTCGCCAATCATCACCACATCTGGGTCATGGCGTAAAAGGCTACGAAGTGCTTTTGCAAAGTTTACCTTATCACTGCTATCAACCTCAACCTGAGAAATACCCTCGGTTTCATACTCAATAGGATCCTCAACTGTGAGAATATTTAGTGATGCAGTTTCTAGCAGATGATGAATTGAAGCATAAAGCGTTGTTGATTTACCTGAGCCTGTTGGACCTGTTAGAAGCACAAGACCATGAGGACGAGCTAAAACACCTGTTAGCTGATTGTGATGCTCCTCGCTGAGCCCCAAATCATTAAGATGGATGCGAGAGTTACCCGTCTCAAGCAAGCGCATAGTAATGCGTTCTCCATAGCGTACAGGAAGAGTTGCCACACGCACATCGTATGGGTGAACCTTGCTTCTAGTATTTGTTGATGCTGGTGGCACCCATGTAAACGAGCCATCTTGGGCAGCTCGTTTTTCAGCAATATCAAGCCCAGCAAGCACCTTTATACGGCTGCAAATTGCAGCCTGTATGCTTTGTGGGAGAAGAGCAAATTCCTCAAGGATTCCATCAACACGGAAACGAATACGCAAGCCAGTTCTTGATGGTTCCACATGAATATCGGAGGCTTGGCGGATTACAGCAGCACGAATAAATGAATCAACTATTGCCACAGGATCATCTGATGCTTCCATTGCTGTGGCAGTGTCCATTGCTCCACCACGAGCATCTCCATAAACACGGAGCAAAGCTTGGCGAAGCTCCGCCTGATCAGCAGCAACAGTACGCACATGCAAGCCAGTTGCTGCCTCGATAGCAGAAACCGCCTGTGTATCTGAGCTTTCAGCCATTGCAACTATTAGTTCATTTCCAAGCTTACAGATAGGCAAAGCAAGTCTGCGCATAGCAATTGCAGGATTTATCTGCATTGCCCAGCGAGGATCAATTTGTAATGTTTCTAATGAAACTTTTTCTGGTAACTCTTTCATCTCTTACTAACTCTTCCTGCGGCATACGCATCTTGAGGCTGAGGTCTCAACCATCAAATGCTTTTACCTCACTATCTCTGTTGGATACTTTGCTGTTCTTTATAGGTCTCTGATGAGATTCTTCCACTATTGTATAGCTGATTAACTGATTCCTCAAAGGTAATCATGCCAGAGGCACGGCCTGTCTGCATCATAGAAGTAATTTGACGAGATTTGCCCGTTGCAATCAAATTAGCAACCGCTGGAGTAACAAGAAGCAGCTCATTGCTTACAACACGTCGACACCCCTCTTCCTTGCCAGGAAGAAGTCTCTGAGCGAATACACCGCGCAGTACAAGCGATAGCTGTTGGCGTATACTCTCCTGTTCTCCCTCTGGGAACACTGCCACAAAGCGCTCTATTGCGCCAACTGTATCACCAGAATGCAAGGTTGTAAATACTAAGTGCCCCGTTTCAGCAGCAGTAATTGCAGTACGCATGGTTTCAATCTCACGCATCTCTCCAACAAATATTGTATCAGGATCTTGACGCAATGCTTCGACCAAAGCAGAATTAAAATCAACGGCATCGCGCCCAATCTGACGCTGCTGCACAAGGCATTGCTTTGATTTATGGATGTATTCAATAGGATCCTCAATCGTGATAATGTGTCCCGGTCGAGCAGAATTTATCATATCAAGAAGGGTTGCAATTGTTGTGCTCTTACCTGAGCCTGTTGGACCTGAAACAATTACTAAACCATGTGACATTTTACAGAAGGCCTCTAGCTGTTCTGGCAAGCCTAGCTGACCAAGTGAAAGAAACTCATCATCAAGCCTACGAAGTGCAATACCGTAGCCATTATTCTGCTTAAAAATATTAAAGCGATAGCGTGAACCTGCTGGGGAAGACACTGCACCATCTATTGCTCGAGCAGAAGCAAGGGCCTTAACACTTGCATCCTCGCTATCTTCTCCATTCATTCCCAACATCAAAGAAAGAGCTAGATCAAAGCTTTGTTCTGTGGAAATCACATCAAAACTTTGCATTACAGATAGCTTACCATGTATGCGAAGATATGGAGCTTCTCCACTTGTAATATGAATATCAGAAGCAAGATTTGCCTCGCAGCATTCAAATAACTTCAAAAAAATTTTATTCATCATATAAAACACCATTTTCTACAAAACAACCTGTATATACCAAAGCTTTTTGTCACTACTTGTTGGAGCATTTGCCATACTAATTACCTCAATTACAAGAGGGAGTTGTTCCTGCTCACACTTCTTTAGCATTGCTGAAAGCGCACCAAAATTTGCCTCAACAGAAAATCCCCAACGCTTACAATCAGGATATTGTTCTGACAGTGCAGATAAAAGCGTATTCCCTTTGGTAGAAGCATTAGAAGTTGGAATAAAATCAAGCTCCTCTTCAAGAGCAGAAGCTGCCATTATTTTTTGTCCATCATTTTTAAGTGCAGCTGCAGATACGATTTTAATTCCATTAGAAGCCAACAGCTCACGAAAAGCATTAATTCTCGCCCCAGACACAGAGCAAAATGCTTTTCCACGGCAAGCATCCACACCACAAACTTCACAAGTCTTCTCTGCCTTAGAAGCACCATTTACTTGAACTGCAGGTGATTGCTGCTCCTTATATGCAGCAAGCTCCTCCTTTGCTCTTGCCAGCTGACTATCTAAAGAAGTCTGCTGAGCCATTATATCCTCCTCAGAACCCAACTGCTCAATATGCTCTGAATAAGCATTGCAATCATTATGTAGTCCAGCTCCCCACACCCAAGCATATATCGCAACAATTGCGATAGGTAGAGCAAACAAGGAAAAGACTTTATCGCGATTAGTAATTGCTAGCATGATTTACTTCTCCTCTCCTGAACTATTTGACACAGCTAAAGCTTGCTTTTCAACAAATGCCTTAACTGCATTCTGCTCATTATAGTGCAATAAAACACAAAACTCATTTGCAGACTTCTGTCCTCGACTTTGTGTATCGACAATCCAACCCATCTTGGCAATACCATTCTTGGAGAGTGCCTCATAGAAGCGTAGCTCAGCATCCTTATGAACGCTAAAAAGCTTCAGAGAAACACAATCAGGAGCACAATCAATTCCTTTAACAAAAACAAAATCACCGCATGACTCTGCCACAATTGAGAAAAAGCTATTCCAAGCCATATGGCGTGCACCTAGCATTGTGCAAGCACTGCTTGCACCAGCGTCTTTCTCCTGTAAAGTTTTAAGCTCATGCTTTATTTTTGCAATGGCATTTCTTGTTTGATTAAGCTTTGCCACTGGAGCTTCAAGCTTTGCAAGCTCTTCCTGCTTGCCTTTAAGAATCACCTCAGAAAATACAAAATAGTGTAATCCGCAAAGAAGTATTACAGCAACAGCAATTCGAACCATCAAGCGCTTAAACGCATCGGGAGAAAACTCCGCAATTCCAGCGGCAAACCCTTTAGAAGCGACATCCTTTGTAATAATCACTGGCTGTGATTTTGCAAGGTCTGTAAGCGATGCTGTAGCAATTGCCTTGAGTCGTGACTCTATCTCCTCTGCACTCTCAAAAGCAATAGCGGCTTGCATAATGGCCTTTAGCTCAACAGAATTAGCACGCCCCACACGCAAAAGCTCACCAAGCTCAGCTTCTGCCAATTCAATTACAGCAAAGCCAGCTCCCTTTGGAGCAAAACCAAGCACACATGATTGTGGAGATATTCCCGAAAAAGGCTCTACCTCATAAGCTAGCACACTGCTTAGCTCATTTTTTGTCAACCCCTGCTGCTGTGCAGCAGATAGCCCAACCTCTTGATAGAAGCAATCTGAGCTCAGGAGTATAAGCTCTGCCTTCTTGCGAATAGCAAAGCAATTAGAAAGCACAGCACCAAGAATCTCTGCTTGGGTACTTGCAGAAGGTCTTTCAAGCTGCACAAGCTTACCTTCCTTAACAAGGTAAGCCCACACATCAGTGCGACCTAGCTCAAGAATTATTTGCTCATTTTTCTTACAATTAATTTTCATTGTGTAATAAGAGTTGACGGAATTGTAATCTTTAACCGATAAGTCTGATAAGTGCTTTGACCATTTGGCAATGGCGTCAGTTCAATGGTTTGGTACCACACTCGCCCAGTAGGCTTATACTTAACAACCAATGGATATGTACCCACTGGAACTTTACTAAAATCAAATTGGATGCAATTACTTACCGGAGTTGTGGCAGGGTCTTGCTCCACAATCTTTATCTTTGCCACATTATCCTCTATGTATGGAAGATAGATGCGTGCAACAAATAAGCCACCACCAGTCAACGCATCCACTGGCACAGCTGCTCCAGATGCTGACTGAAGCTCGAACTCAACTGGCAAATCTGCATAAGCATTAAACATTGCTGCACCATCACGCTCTGCTACATTCTTTGGAGCAACAAAATTGTCTGGCCGAGCATCTGCACCAAAATGCACCATGCCACCAACCTCAACACCAGCAGAAACAACAGCATTTGAATTTACATCAACAATGCGACCATTCAACAGCGCTGCATCAGGGGCAGACATCACATTGCCCCAAGCATCAAAAAGAACGCCTGACTCAGTTGCATTAGCCGCTACGCTCTTAATATATGGGCCTCTCCAACCAACCCCAAGACGCACCAAAGAATCCATTTCATTATCATACGCTGGTGATAAGCTGCTACGCTCAGAAGCAACCTTATCAGCAAGAGCAATCTGCTTATATGCTGGGAGCATTCCTTGAGCAACAAGCTCTGTGACAGCGTATGCTGTGCGATCCGTGGCAGAGTCCTTCCCCTCAAGCACAACTGATAAAGCATAAGGCAAGCGACCCATTGTACCCACAAAGGATTCTGCTGCTCCAAGCTCTGTTCCAACCACTGCCTCAGTAATTGCCTTGAGATCCTTCTCTGCTTGTTCATGCTTTTTGCTCTTTACTGTATCTAGCATATGGACCATGGCAACATTTGTGACGATGGCCAATATCACAAGCACAAGAACAAGCTCAATAAGGGTGAAGCCTTTATTCTTCATAGACATCCTCCCTCATAAGAAATAGCACAACATCATCCCCACGAGCCTTAATGCATGGAGAACCATCATCATCAAGAGTGCGGCCAGCAAGCAATAGCATGCGATATTTTTCTTTGCTATCGCTTGGCTGAAATAGCTCTGTGGAATATGCTGGGTCAGGATTTACAAAACAAGGAGTATCTAGCACACCATCAGGTCCTGCAGAAACAATGCGTGCATACTTAAATCTTGTGGCAGAGTACTCATCCTCATCTGCCTCACTTGGTGAAAGAGCCTCAACAGCCTCTGCAGGAGGAATCTGAATAACATATGGGTTTCCCCAAGGATCGCCCATCGCTAATTCACCTGGCACACCATAAGATATGAAAGAAGCTCCACTTCCCTCAGCATCTGAAAGCTCCTGCTCATATCCCGCAGGGAAAAATCGACGGTCTAAAAATGTTTTATCTGCTGCAAAACGTTTATCCGAGGCCTTTGGGAAAAGCATATCTGCATTATCCCAAAGCTGTACTGGCTTCACGTTGCGAATATATGGACCATTCCAACCATGCTCTGTCTGTGAATTGAAATTTGTAAAAGCATAATAGCTCGCACATGAAGTAAGCTCTGCTGCAGCAACATCATCATAAAAATAAAAGCGCTCATTACCAACTGCTGAGCATGCAAGCACCACTATATTTGTGCGATTTAATAGATTATGCGGACGCATAAACACAGGCGTAAAGCCAGGAAGCTCCTGCATATCAGCCAAATAGCAAGCAGGGCCAGCCTCTGAGCCAATAATTGCCCCACGCATTGCTTGCATATCTGCTTCAGCAGCGGTAAGCATAGCTTTTTCGCGTTGACCCTTAAAGCCAGCAACGGCAATGGTCACCACTATGGCTATAATGGTGACAACCGCCAATAGCTCGATTAGCGTAAACGCTGCATTTTTGTGTGTAAATCTTGTATTTTGCATAATTTATTATAAAAAAAAGCCTCAAGCAAGAAATCTATCTCCTGCTACACCTATTGAAACGAACACAACCCCAAAAAAGTTCATTATTATTTTTCGCGCGCATTATGCGCGCCTATGCGTGACAAGCAATAGAATGTTCCGCACAAGATTCTCATTTCTAGTCTAGTATAGATAATGCACCAGAAAAGACAGCAATGAAACTAATCAAAATTGCGCTTATTTCGCATTTTTCTAAACTAACCGCTAACAACTTGCCTATACTGCGAAAAGACCCTTCTGTATATGATTAACTGTATATAATTGACTGTTGGCTGTGGGATGTGTTAGACTGTATGCGTCATGAGGAAGAAACATATACAGAAGGGTCCGACCCTTTTATGCCCTCTAAGGACGCAAAGGACGCAAAGAAAGGAAGTTAATATGGATATGAATCGGATACGCCAGTTTCTGTCGAGGACTGGCTTGGGGATGTTCCTCGTCTGGGGATGCGCTGCGGTTCTGTTCCTCGCAGCCGTAGTCGTCTCGCCCTTTTTGGGCAAGGCGGATGTGGTCGTGGGCGTTGCCGCGACGGTAGTTTTCGCTGGGACGTCCCTCTGGTATGTTCTGGTGTTTCTCGTGACTTTGGTGAAGCGGCAATGGAAGAAATCGGCGATCATGTTCGTTTCGGGCGGCGTAGGCGCGTGTCTGCTCGCCGTGGGCTTCGGCTTTGCAGTGGCGCTCAACTTTTGGTCCGCTGCGGTAAATTGGGAGAAGGGGAAAGAGAAACCGCGTTTGGTGGGAGTGCCGGGCGAAGATGGCAAGATGGCGTTCTCAGTCGAATACGTCAACGCCCATCCGTTCCTTGCCGAGTACGACAAGACGATTGTATTCAAGTCCGGCAAGCGCATAGGCGTCTGGATGGATACCGGCGGCGCGGGGCCGTTCGCGGTGTACAGTCTTCCGACGGGGGAATACTATCTTGTGGACGGTCTCAAGCACAGTTTCATCCGCCACGATTATCGCGTCAACGTGACGAACGAAACGGTGGAAATGATGACAGACGATACATTCTGGATCCGCATTCCCGATGGTACGCTTGCGGTTGTCGGAGGGGGTGGAAATTCCATCGACGTCAATACGTCGGATGAAAAATACAAAAATGTAGAAAGCAAGTTCACGTCGGTGGGCGATTCGCTTTCGCGCCGCAAATACCTCGGTTTAATACATCCGAGCGGCGAATTCGAGAAGTCCGACGACGGTAAAGACCCGTATGTCGGCATAATCGAACCGAAATGGACTGCGGTGGATGCCGGCGCCGTAAATCTGCCGTTCACGCTGGAATGGCGCGACAACAAGAACAGATGGAGCAGGCAATGGCGCATTGCGACGGTTTCAGGCAAGCATTTCGGATTGTTCCGTGCAGGGGAGTTCGAGACGTGTTTCGTATATGTCGGCGCACCTGGAGTGTATCGACTTCATTTCGTTTCCAAGAATGGGTGGATGTCGGATATGTTTGACAATGAATACAGAATCGATGCAAACAGTGAAAAGGTCGAGATGATTGTCGGCGGATTCCTTTTGCGTATCCCGCCAGGAACTATTGATATATCATCGTTCGGTATGAACGGAAACCATGCGCACTTGACGGCGGTAAGCGAGAACGGGACGCAGATTGAATCTGATGAATCCGTTCCTGCAAGCGAAGACGGATACCAGTACATGCTTGTTGGGTCCATCAATCATGACGGCAGATTCCTGCCTTGCCCTTGAGCATGTTGCTGTGCATGAGACAAGGAGAAGGCAACAATGAGCGCGTACAGGGTCAGACATAGTTACCACAGTAAATTATTCCTACAATTTTTGAGAAAAGAAACATCTCATACTAATAAAGCCGCAGCCACAGTCGAATTTATGTCAATGTGTAACCCAAATTAGTAGCGAGGTATCGTATCCACGGCGTTTGGCTTCAGCTAGGATGAGCTCTTTTGTGGCAGGGTCTATTTGCGAAGTGCGAGCGAGTATCCAAAGGAAGTCTGCATCGCTACCGCCGACAAGCACATGCTTATAGTCATTATCTAGCCAAAGAATACGAAAATCTCCATAAAATGGGCCAAAGAATGATACGCGCAAAAGACCCGGCTCATCGGTTAGCTTTGTTCGAGCCTGTAGCTTACCATCCTTAAGTCCTGTATTTACAACAGCTATTTTACCGTCTTCGCGCATCGTATATTCGGCTTTTGTATGTGACATACCACGTTCAAACCAATGGTCATAGCGTGCTATCTCATACCATGTTCCTAAATAACGCGACAAATCAACCTCCTTAACTGGAGTTAAATCAACTGTTGGCTTTGTAGCACAACCTGAAATCATAGCAATTACGGATAAAATAAATATCTTAAATGAATATTTTTTCATAGCATTCCCTCCTTGACGTTTTGATAAATTATGACTATATTTAAATTTGAGAAAAAAGTCAGTTATATTAGTCGGAGCTGTAGCTGGGAACAAAATTCGCCTAGGTCTGAAAAGCGCTTTAGTGCATAGCGATCATACGGTGTTGGCTGTGCGTTAACTATTATTATATCGCCATTATTGCGATAGCTTAACAATGGGAGCGACGCTACAGGGTGCACCGTTAAGCTTGTACCCATCACAAGCACCAAATCTGCTTCCGTAAATTCTTTTTCCGCTTGCAGCAAGCCTGGCCCTAAGCTTTCACCATAAAAAACGACATCAGGTCGCAATAATCCACCACAAAGCTTACAATATGGCAATTCGCCACTGTTAATCACATTAGCAATCTCTGAATAAGAGTGATATTCTCCACATCGTGTGCACACATGCCTATCTAAAGAACCATGTAGTTCAACAACATTTTTGTTACCTGCCTTAAAATGTAGAGAGTCTATATTTTGCGTATAAAGAGTGCGCAGGTATCCTTTTTTCTCTAGCAATGCACAGAGATGATGAACAATGCATGGTTCCTTTTGGAGCATTGTATAGAGCTCCTCGCGTGCAAATTGATAAAAAACATCCCAATTTGCTGATGCAAAATCAATATCAAGCAGCTCTTCTTTGCTATGACCACGCCAAGTATCTCCAGTTGCATAAAATCCATTGGCACCACGAAAATCAGGAATGCCAGACAAGGTGGAAGCACCAGCACCGGTTAGTACTACTAACCTTTGAGCAGAGAATATTTTTTCTGCATATTCATCAAAATTAGTCATACTTCTCTCCTTTAAAAGATGCATAGGAAAGTTTCCACGATATAAAGTACCATAATCGGGGAAGACTTTTCAAGATAAGATAAAAAAAGAAACTATTTAGTGCAAACAAAATATTCATTCGCTGGACGTATCACATATACAAAAATATGACACTAAAAAGTGATAACATTATCCCGATGCATACTAAAAAAGCCTGGTTTTAACACGGCTTCATCTCCTACAACAACGTGATCTAAGATTGGGATAGATAGCTGACGCCCTGCCTCAACCAACTCTTTTGTTATCTCAATATCTTTACGCGATGGCGTTGGATCCCCCGAGGGATGATTATGTGCCAATATTATAAATGCAGCGGAATATCTGATTGCCTCACGGAACACCTCACGTGGATGGACAAGTGATGCATCTAAAGTACCTGAAGAAATTTCAATGGGATTCTGAGTACAAAGTCTGCAACGTTTATCCAATGGAAACACAAAGAAGCTTTCAGTTTGAGATAGTGCTTTAATTAGATTCACTCTTTGTGCAACATGCTCTGGAGCATTAAAAATTGTACGTTTATTAACTTCTCCTAGCATTACACGCCGCGACAATTCTAGCATAGCAGCTAGCTCTATTGACTTTACTTCTCCGATTCCTCCGTAGCTTTTAAGCTCTTCAACTCCTGCATTCATTAGTTGAGCAAGAGACCCAAAAGAATCTAAAAGCTGTCGAGCAAGAACCAGCACATTTTTCCCTTGAGAGCCAGTGCGTAGCATAATTGCAAGAAGCTCTTCATCAAGCAATGACTTAGCTCCAAATTTGGCAAGTCTCTCACGTGGGCGAGCCCCTTTTGGGAGCATTTCAGATAATGCTTGCTGATTTGTGGCAGTGTCTAATTCTTCAGATTGATAATCTTCTACAGACTCTGCCACAAATTTCTCTGAAAAATCCAAGGCATTTTCAGTTTGACTTTCCGAACGATTTTCGTGAAGAAAGGTCTTTATTGGTTTAACTAACTTATGGGGTTTATTTGCATGAGATGAAATTTCACAATGAGTGACATTGTGCACTCTACCATCATACTTTAACCTCAGTTGGGCCATATTCATTCCATACCTCCATGATTTTATCTGCAACTCTACATACTTCTATAGCCGTATTGGGTGCTGACACCCATTTTACATTATTTTGATGACGAAACCACGTGCGCTGGCGTTTAGCTAGTTGGCGGGTTCTAATAATTGTTCGCTCAATTGCTTCTTCTATTGAGCATTTACCATCAAGTGCATCCAATGCCTCTTGATAACCAATGCCTGAGCCTGCAGTAGAAGAAAAATTAGGATATTGATCTCGAAGAGATTTTACCTCGTCGATTAATCCATTCGAAAACATTTCACGGGCACGCTTTTCAATACGGACCCTCAATAGCTCTGGTTCTGCCCAAAGTCCAGCAATTACAGGCTGTATTGAAGCATCTTTTTTTGCTTCAGAAGCTAGTTGCTCTGCAAATTTGCGAGCACCATCAACGCCCTTTGCTTCAAGTACCTCAATCATGCGAATCACACGGCGAGGGTTATCCTTATCTGGCATAGCATTTAAGACTTCTGGAATTGATGAGAAATATTGCCACAAAGCCTCAATACCCCCAGCTGCATATTCTGTATTAAGACGATTTCGAAGAGCTGCATCCTCAGCACCTGGCACATCAATACCCTTAATTAATGCACTAATATATAAGCCTGTGCCACCTGCTACGATTACTGTTCTATTCTGCTGCTCAGCATCAACAAATGCAGCCCTAACAGCATCGAGCCATTTGCCTGTACTAAAAGGTTCATTTGGAGCAACTAAATCTGCACCTCGGAAATCTATTCCTTCTAGTTCTTCAACGGTAGGCTTGGCAGTGCCGATATTCATCCCTTTATAAACAAGCATAGAATCAGCAGAAACAAGTATACTGCCCGTGCGGCGGGCTAACTCATTTGCTGTTGCAGTTTTACCTGTAGCGGTTGCACCGGCTAATATCCATGCTTTTGCCATAGTTAAATAATCTCTTCTGTATATTTTGATAAATCGTCAAGTGTAATATCGGCTAAAGAAACATCTTGTTTTGGATGATCTGGAAGAACAAGAGCCACACATTTCATACCAGCACGTTTTGCTGCAGTAACACCAGGACAAGAATCTTCAAACACAACACACTCTTCTGGCTTTAAACCCATTTTCTCTGCTGCTAGAAGAAACACCATTGGGTTTGGTTTACCATCAGAATAATCTTCGGAGCCAAGGAAAAAGGAAACATTTTCTTCAACTCCCATATATTTAATTCCCTCCTCAATAACATCACGAGGAGAGCCAGATGCAATACAGACTGGTGCCGTCAATGATAAACGCTTTAATAGGTTGATAGAACCGGCAATACGAATATCGGAAGAAACCTTCATTTCTTCAAAATATGAATATGCTTCATCCGCAATAGCATTGACATCTTTCAGCTTACCATTTGAAAGAGCAATAGTATCAAGATAAATATCTCTTGCTGCTCGACCGCAAACAATTTTCAAAACTTGCTCATGGGACACAAAAATATCGTGAGCAGCAAACAAGCGTTCCATCACCTCTATCCAAACGAGTTCTGTATCTAAAAGAGTGCCATCTAAATCAAAGATATATCCTTTTTTCATTCAAACTCTCAATTAATATGTTGTATATAATCAAATCATATATTGGTAAATCTTACTCTATTTTGCACTTTTTGATATTTTTTTCTTAACAGCTTTTACAGTATTAAATACTTGCTTAATTTCCGTTGTTCTAGGATTCTCTCGAGTACCTGCGTAATAAATTCGCAATGTTATTGGCATTGGCTTTGGTTCCTTGAAGCTTTGCATTTGTGCATCTGTTAAAATAGTATAACTAGGCTCAGATATTCCTTTTATTTCTATCACATCTACACCCTGTACTTTCTTGTTCCAATAATCAGCATCACCAGCCTTTAAGCGTTCTGCCTCTGAAGCAAATTCTCGTGGAACCTCCTTCAAATATAGTTCAATTAATTTTTGCATAGCAACTGCATCACCAAGTTCAGCAGCACGCTCATACCAGTGGTAAGCTGCTTCATTAGACTGATTGGCTTCTCCCTTGAGGAACATTGTTCCAAGGTTTACCATTGCATCTGCACGAAGTACAAAATGAACACGTGTATTATTAGCTATTTTGCGATACCAATTTACTGCTTTGGAATAATCCTTTTGAATATATTTCCCTTTATAATTTAGTTGAGCAAGCATCAACTGAGAAGGGATATGATCGGCAGAAGCAAAGCGTTCAATCGAATTAAAGAGAACAGGAAATTCTTTTTCCTTTGGCATACCCCGTCCTTCTGAAATGAAGTATAGGATACGATTCATAGCATTAACGGAGCTAGCATTAAAGCCATTCTCTGCTCTAATTGCAAGGCGCCAATAATTCATAGCTCTGACATCATTTTCTACTCTATCACCTGTTGTTTTTTGAGCATACAAATCACCAAGTATTAGACTGGCCTTAGCTATATCTTTATTTGCCAATTTATCAAGAATTGTTTCTGCTTCAATACGCTGTGGCTCATAGCCAATTCCGGTGAACATTAAACATGCACGCCAAAACTCAATTTCAACATCAAATTTACATTGCTCATCATAATAGCTTATATTTTTTTGGACAAGAGCAGTAGCTTCTTCACGATCTTGCTTAACGCCATCCAATCCGAACCAAAGCATAATTGCATAACGAGCGGCAGCAAGAGGATTAGTTGCCTTATGAGTAATCAATTGTTCAACGGAATAATACTCCACGAACTGAGGAAGCTTAGCTGCACCCTCTGCTAATTCTTCTTCACCAATAATTGAAATAGCAGAATACTCGTCTCCTTCATTCATTGTTCTGTTGATTAGAGAATCCTGTTCATGCTGGTACAAGAAATATGCAATAGCACCGCAACAAGCAACAATAAAAAGCATAAGAAGCACAAACTTTGAGTTGCGCATCATTTGCTGATTTAGAGTATCATGCTTTTGGCGAGAATGGCGGCGCTGTTTACTAAATGCACTCTTGTGCTTATGCTTATGGATATGAACCTTTTTTGCATTATTTGAAACTGCTACATCTGTTTGTTGATCTTCTGATGATGAAGACTCATCACTATTCTCATTATTTGAAGCAGCCCTTTGAATAAAATCCTCTACAGTGCAGCGTGGATAATACTTAATTCCATTTTTTGAAAATATTTCTAGGACATCAAGATAAAGCTGGCAGGCAGCATCATATCCATCTAAATTCTTTGCTTTTTCTGCGATATCCAAAAGTGCTGGCTTTGCATTTACCCAACTACGGGAATTCTCAGTTGCCGCATTAACGACCTTTTCAATTAAACGGCCAGCTTCAACAACATCAGCCTTTATAGCCTCTGATGGAATTACATTATCTGGCCACATAATTGTAGGAATGCGAATAACAACACCAACAGGATTAGATTGCTTATCTAATGATGGGTTTGAAAAAGAGCTTCCAACATACATATCGTATGCATGAAGATTAGAAACCGTTTCTAATACATCATACAAAACTAGAGCACAATCATCCCCTGCCAAGCCCCCAGTTGTCTGGCTCTCAGCAATCAATGAATCTAAATCAAAAACAAGTTTATAATGCTTTTCTTGATTATCTTTGCAATTTATATCAGTAAATAGATGAACCTGCTTTAGGCCAGTTTGTCTTTCTGTACGGAGCCAACGAAAGCCATCAGTTTCTCCCGCAGCAAAGCTTTTAGTAATACATGGGCTTTGGAGTTTTCTAAGCTTTTTAATATACTCATTTAACGCCTCAACCGTGATTGAACTATCTGATGGGAGAATATGAAGTGCATATTTGCGGTTTGTGGACCCAAAAATCACAGAATACACATCACCAAAGGCACTTTTCCCTATGTATTCTATAATTTTGTGTTGTCCTACTTTTTGTCCATGAATAAGCTGCATATTATTTAGCTCCATTTTTCAACAAAATTATGAATTTGCTCCGCAGCATTTTTTATATTTTTTACCACTACCACATGGGCAAGGTTCATTACGACCTACAGAAGGAGCAGCCTTCCTTGGTGCTCCATTGCTTGCCGCTTCTCGGGCTGCTTGAGCTTTTTCTGCTACAGCCATAGCTCTATCAAAAGCATCTGAATTATTTGCAGACGATGTGTTGGCTGCTAATCTTTTAGATTGCTCTGCTCTAGCGGCATGCTCATTAGCACCTGCTACAGCTGCTGTTGCTTGAGCAAGAATAGAAGATTGATTCTCTGGATTATTAGTTTTAACACGGCGAGAATTTGCTAGTTGAGTCATAAAACCTTGCATAGCAGCAAGAGAAGTTGATGAGTGGAATGCTGCTGTGCAAACATTAAGCTTAATGCGTTCCATCAAATCATAAAACATAATAGAAGCTTCTCGTTTATATTCAACAAGTGGGTCACGCTGAGCATATGAACGTAGGCGAACATCTCCACGCAAATCATCCATAGAGCGCAAATATGTCTGCCATTCTGTATCTACGCTACGTAGCATTACATAACGCTCTAAGTCAGTTAAACGTTCTGGACTTTCCATAGAGCATTTAAGCTGATAAGCTTCCTCTACTAAATTCATGATAAACTTAGAAGCCTCTTCTGCCTTACCCTTGAAAGGAGCTAAATCAGCCTCCACTAGAGGAATTGGGAATATGCTATTTGCCCATTCAACTAATTCTACAAGGCGAGAATCCTTCTCTGAAATAATAAATTTTTCGCATTGAGTTAAAATGATATCATTGAATATATCGAGAATTAATTCGTGAACATTCTCGCTAGCCAAAGCATCAGAGCGGAAGCCATAGATTACCTCACGTTGACGATTCATGACATCATCATACTCAAGTGTACGCTTACGTATTGAGAAGTTGCGCTGCTCAACCTTGCGTTGTGCAGTTTCAATAGAGCGATTAAGCAAACCAGCCTGAATTGGTTCGCCCTCTTTATAGCCCATACGAGCCATCATGCCAGCGATACGATCTGAGCCAAACAAGCGCATTAGAGGGTCTTCAAGAGACACATAGAAACGAGATGAACCTGGGTCACCCTGACGTGCACAGCGACCACGTAGCTGGCGGTCAATGCGGCGAGACTCATGTCTTTCAGAACCAATTACTCTTAGACCGCAAGGACGCTCCTCCAAAAGCTCACGAAGTGTTTTTGAATAGCCTTGAGGTTTATCTTCTAGGCTTGTTTGAGATTGAATTAACTCGCGTGGAGTCCATACAACACCCTCGCCCAATTTAATATCAGTACCACGACCAGCCATATTTGTTGCAATTGTTACAGCACCTGGTTGACCAGCCAATGCAACAATTTCAGCCTCACGTGCATGGTTCTTTGCATTTAGCACATTATGAGGAATACCAGCTTGCTTAAACAAACGAGAAAGAATTTCTGATGTTTCAACAGCAACAGTACCAAGTAGGACAGGTTGACCATTTCTATGGCATTCCTTTACCTCCTCAATGATAGCATTAAATTTTTCACGTTGAGTGCGGTACATTAAATCATTGCTATCTACACGACGAATTGGGCGATTTGTAGGAATTACGACAACATCAAGGTGGTAAATCTCATTAAATTCAGAAGCTTCTGTTTCTGCAGTACCTGTCATACCTGCAAGCTTCTTGTACATACGGAAGTAGTTCTGAATTGTAATGGTTGCAAGAGTCTGAGTTTCTCTCTCAATTTTGACTCCTTCCTTTGCCTCAACCGCTTGATGTAGGCCATCAGACCAACGGCGACCTGGTAGAATACGACCAGTAAACTCATCAACGATAAGAACCTTGTTGTCCATCACAACATAATCAGTATCCTTCTCATACAAGCAATATGCTTTTAGAAGCTGGTCAATAGTGTGGATACGCTCACTACGCTCTGCAAAATCTGCTTGTGCTATCTGACGTTTCTTTTGGCGCTCTTCATTTGATAAGCCTTCTGCATCAATAGCTGACATAATAGCTACAATATCTGGCAACACAAACATTTCGTGATCTGCTGGATTAAGCTCAGAGCAACCATTGTCTGTAAGAATTGCTTCACGTGTGCGCTCATCGATTGTGAAGAAAAGCTCTTCCTTGAATTTTCGAGCATTTTCTTTATGCATCTCAGTAAGCATCATATTCTCAACATCTTCATGAAGCTTACGGATTGATGGGGTTTCCAGCATTTGAAGCAAGCGAGGATGCTTTGGCATAGCATGGTAAATCTGATACATATACTTTAAGGAAGCATCACGATTCTCTTCTTTAATTGCTGCATCAACCTTTGTAAATAGCTGCTCAACAAGCTGAAGCTGTCTACGATATAAACGCTCAACCTTCGGCTGAAGCAAGGAGTATTGCTGATTAGTTTGAGGAGCAGGGCCAGAAATAATCAAAGGAGTACGAGCTTCATCTATAAGAATTGAATCAACTTCATCGATAATAGCAAAGCTATACCCACGTTGTACCTGTTCTGCAACAGAGGTAGCCATACCATTATCACGCAAATAGTCAAAACCGAACTCAGAATTTGTTCCATATGTTACATCGCAAGCATATTGCTCACGGCGTTGCATTGGATTCATTGTATTTTGAATACATCCAACAGTCAAGCCAAGCCAAATAAATATTTGGCCAACCCACTGAGAGTCACGCAATGCCAAATAATCATTAACTGTTACTAGGTGAACATTATTTCCTGTTAGTGCATTAAGGTATAGAGGAAGAGTTGCTACAAGTGTTTTACCTTCACCAGTCTGCATTTCTGCAATCTTGCCTTGATGAAGAACAATACCACCCATTAGCTGGACATCAAATGGGACCATTTCCCATTTAAGTGTATGACCACAAACTTGGTATTCATTACCGCACATTCTGCGGCAAGCATTCTTAACAACGGCAAATGCCTCACACATGATATCATCAAGTGTTTCTCCATTCTTAAGGCGCTCCTTAAATTCTGGAGTCTTTGCACGTAGCTCATCATCTGACAATGACTTAAATTGCTCATCAAAACGATTAATAAGTTCTACATATGGGCGTAGCTTCTTAACGTCGCGAGCTCTCTTTGTTCCAAAAATCTTTGTAAATAAATTCATTTTTATTCCTCAAAATCACGCACAAAATTGGTGCACCACAAATTCACAAAATCTTTCATTATGAATTAAACATATTGATAATAGCAAAATGGTAAAATAAAAGCAATTATTTATGCAAAATTGTTGTTTAAAAACAAAATTTGTAATTTGCAAAAGTAAATGCACCTCTTTTGGTGCATTTAGTCGCAAAACAGGTATTAAATTTGCATAACATAAAAAATAAAATCAAATATTTAGCCCCTAATCTTATGAATTGCTCTTGTGAGATTGGTTTATACCTTACATAAAAGCACACATTGGGAGAGGAATATTTTACCAAAAATAGGCAATAGAAAGAAGAGCGTATGCTCATCACTATCGTAAGCACACGCTCAACAAAATATATGAGGCGTGCTCGTATTCAACAACTAGCTCGCCTCACATAAGTTATTCGGTATTAAATATTTTAGCCAACAACTACATCAACAACAACCTTTGTCTGCTTTTTAGCAGCCAGAATCTTTGTTCCAGAAATTGTTGCCTTACCCTCTATTATAGCAAGGGTTATTGCACCATCTGGTTTGTTGTTTGTGACACGAAGAACATACTCAACACCGCGATACTTACGAATAATTGTGGCCTTCTTTACATGCTTTGGAAGGCGTGGTTCAACTGTCAAACCATCATATTCAGCACGAATACCGCAAAGCCATTGAGATAGGAATACAAAATTCCATGCAGCAGTGCCAGTTAGCCAGCTATTCTTTGCTTCACCATGACGAGATGCAGCCTTACCAGCAATCATCTGAGCATATACATAAGGCTCAAGTCTATGAATCTCACTAATATCCTCAAGATATGAAGGAGCAATCTTCTTATAGTATTCCCAAGCTCTATCTGGGCGACCAGAAGCAACCTCACCAATCATAATCCATGGATTATTATGACAGAAAATTCCAGCATTCTCCTTGTAGCCTGGTGGATAAGAAGATACCTCACCCAGCTCTAGATGATACTCTTTATAAGGAGGATCAAGAATTACAATACCATACTTTGTGTCAAGATGCTTCTTTACACTGTCAAGAGCCTTTATTGGCAAGCCCTGCTCTGCTCCAACCTGAGCCATTGCTCCAAAGCCTTGTGATTCAATAAATATTTTACCATCCTCACACTCCTTTGAACCAATCTTGTGCCCAGCATCATCATATGCACGAATATACCATTCACCATCCCAGCCAGTCTTGCAAATCTGCTCTACCATTTTCTTGGCTTCCTTGATAGCAAACTGTGCTTCATCCTCATTACCCATTGCTCGTGACATTGCAATATAATCAGGTGCAACATAAACAAACATCTGAGCAATCATCACAGACTCAGCATTTTTTCCATCCTTATTTGTGCAGGTCTGGAAGGAATCGTTAGGATTCTTTGAGAAGCAATTCAAATTTAAGCAATCATTCCAGTCTGCACGACCAATTAGTGGCAAGCCATGAGGACCGATATGGTCAACTGTATAATGGAAGGAACGACGCAAATGCTCATAAAGTGTTGCCTTATTAGTTGGTGAGTTATCAAATGGAACCATTTCCTTAAGGAACTTAACATCACCAGTCTCGCGGATATAACCACCAACGCCAAGAATGAGCCACAATGGATCATCGTTGAAGTTTGAACCGATATCTGCATTACCACGCTTTGTTAATGGCTGGAACTGATGATATGCAGAACCATCTTCAAATTGTGTTGCAGCAACATCATACAAGCGGGCACGAGCACGCTCTGGCATTTGATGTACGACACCTAGCATATCTTGCGATGTATCACGGAAGCCGATTCCACGACCAATGCCACTCTCAAAATAACTAGCTGAACGAGCAAAATTATAGGTTACCACGCATTGATATTGATTCCACATAGCCATGCGGTCAAGCTTTTCATCACCTGTTTTAATGGAGAAATTGGCAAGCTGATTATCCCAAAAAGCACGTAGCTCCTTCATTGCCTTATTAACTTTTGGCATTGAAGAAAAACGCTTTTGCAAATCAAGTGCCTTTGCCTTATTAATTGCTTTTAGTGTTGGGTTTGTGCGAAGCAAGCCTTTTTCTGGTTTTGCTGCCCATTTTTCTTCCTCTTTATTCTCAATATAACCAAGAATAAAGACAAAGCTTTTTGCTTCACCTGGAGCTAGATCTACCTTTATACTATGGGATGCAATTGGAGACCAGCCATCAGCAACTGAATTTTGAGGCTTACCAGTCATAACAACCTTAGGTTGATCTACGCCATTATTTAGACCAAGGAAGGTCTCACGATCTGTGTCAAAACCATTAATTGGTGTATTTACAGAGAAGAAAGCAAAATGATCTCTTCTTTCACGATACTCAGTGCGATGATAAATAGTGCTACCAAGAATTTCAACCTCACCAGTGGAGAAATTGCGCTGAAAATTTGTCGTATCATCCTGTGCATTCCATAAGCACCACTCTACAAAGCTAGAAAGTGTTAGCTTCTTTTGCTTCTTACTTGTATTCTTTAAAGTTAGAGCAATAACCTCTGCATTTTCTCCATTAGGCACAAAATCAATCACCTCAGCAGTAACAGAATTTTTGCTAGAAATAATTTTTGTATAACCAAAGCCATGATGGCACTCATAGGAATCAAGAGGTGTACGCATTGGTTTCCAACCAGGATTCCAGACCGTTGAACCATCCTTAATATAGAAAAAGCGGCCATTATTATCTAGAGGAATATCGTTATAACGATAACGGGTAAGACGACGAAGACGTGCATCTTTGTAGAAAGCATAACCACCTGATGTATTAGAGGTAATAGCAAAGAAATCCTCATGTCCAAGATAGTTAATCCAAGGGTAAGGGGTTTCTGGAGTTGTTATAACGTACTCACGAGCACGGTCATCAAAATATCCAAAGCGCATTATTTGATCCTTTCATTAGAAAAATTACGCATTGACAAAAAGTTTGCCTTAGTTACAAGCAATTATACATTTATAACTATTTACAAACAAGTAAATAATAACAATTGGCTAAATAAAATTTAGTCAAAATTTTTCAAATTGATGGGATATGTATATGTCAGTTGGATATAAAGCTTATGTTAGAATAAGCACAAGATGCACAAGCTTGATTTACATAAACACCAATATCGGATTCTTGTATTATATAATAGCTTTATTTTGAAAGAATACTTGCAAGTACCCTATTTGAAGAGTCTGCTGCATTATGAGAAAATGCAGAGAAAGACATTTTCTCAAGCAGCTCACGATTATTATAATACACACGAATTGTTGTTGCTAATTCATTAGATGTTAAAGAATCTTGCAATAGCATTTTTGAGGCACCCCACTCTTCCATTGCTTGAGCATTATAACGCTGATGATCATTCGCCTCTCTAGGAAGTGGTATCATGATAGAAGGAATACCACAGGTACAAAGCTCGAAACACGACGCTGCTCCAGCCCTAGAAATACATAGGCTTGTGCGTGAATAAATTTCTGGCATTTTATCTGTAAAACCATAAACCTCTGCTGGGAAATTTTCTGGATACATTGCTTTAACATCAGCCTCATTAGCTTTACCAGCAATATGAATAACATTAATATCCAAGCCTTCTGCAACAAGCTGCTTCATCGCATCCGCTGCCTTCTGATTTACTGCTTGAGAGCCTTGACTACCGCCCATTATAGTAATAGTAAATGCATTTTCAGGCTTTGTCCATTTAACGCCAACGATATTCTCACGAATTGGCATTCCGACAACCTCACACTTGCCCTTTTTAAAATATTTCATTGAAGCATCAAACGCAACAAACACCTTTGTTGCTAACCGAGATGCCAATTTATTTGCTGCACCAGGCAAAACATTTGATTCGTGTAAAAAGCGAGGAATTCTTAAAAAAAACGCTGCTGTAATTGGAGCAATGGAGGTATAAGAACCCATTGCTAGGATTGCCTTTGGACGAAACTTAAGCAGTTTTAAAAAAGCAATTGGTGTTGAATACAAGAACAAACGAGCATAGCGCCAAATTTTCTTTTTACCCTTAACACCTGTTGTTTTTGCTGGCACGACAATAATCTTGTCTTGCCAGCGATCTGGAGCACCTGCTTCTACACCTCTTCCTGAAAGAATAAGTCTTACATCATGGCCTTGCTTTTGCAATTCATCAGCAACAGCAATACCTGGGAACATATGCCCACCAGTTCCACCACATGTAACAGCTATACGCATAATTTGTAAATCCTATTTAGTAAAATATTACTGTTTATTTTGCTCGCAATAAGTCTCGCCAGGCTTTACCTCAACGAGCTTTCCGTTGTCATCAACCCAAATACTTAGAGCAGAAGGATTGTAAACCATAGAGCAATCAACAGAAAAACAAAGGCTTCTCATTGCTTTGATATAATCGTAAATCTCAATATTTGTTGCATACCAAATATAATCTTTGTTGCCAATCTTTTCACAGAAGGCTTCAATCATATCCCAGTTGTTGTCATTATCGAATTCGTAAGAATGTCCCCAAACATATAGCAAACGGTGCTGCTTCCAGCGATCATCCTTTGTCTTCAAAAATTTATCGGCCAACTCCAAAAGATTCCCATTGTGATGGCAGGTTCCCTCCCACTTCATAAAGTTATTTGGTAAGCCAAAGTTATTAGTCGTTTGAACAGCACGAGAATAGACTATGCCACAATTTTTTATCAAAGAGATAACTCTTTCGTCATATGCACCAAATGGATAAGACATTCCTCGAACAGGATAGCCACAACATTTCTCAAGTGTTTTACGATCCTCTAAGACCTCCTGTACGACACCTTCATTAGGGAGAGAAGGCAAAACTGGATGTGTTACACAGTGAACAGCAACCTCATGCCCAGCATATAGCTTAGGTAGCTCTTCTGAATGTATGTGACCCTCATCATCATTAGTAACGTGCTTTGAATTCAAATGGAATGTGCCCCTAACGCCATAGCGATTCATAATCTCAACAAGGCGTCTATCCTGACGAATTCCATCGTCATAACTCAAAGTTACCGCCAAAAAACATCCATTCTTAAAACAATTAGTCTTTAACATACTTATACTCCTAACTATAAATGATTCGTAACAAAATTATTTTGCAAGAAGAGTAAGTCCTGTTTCTGACTCCCACTCCTTGAGCTGATTAGAAATAAATTCTATAGCCTTATCATTCATCTCCTTTGGAGACAAATCCTTTGAGATAATATCTCCACAAGCAATTTTAACAGGGCTTTTTGGATGAACGGTCATTCCTAAATCACGATGCTTTTTACCAATGCGTAAGAAATCTGTGGTTACGGCTATTGGAACAACATCAACATCTGCTTTTTTTGCAAGCTTTACACCAAGTGTATTGAAGGTCTGTGCATCAAATAAGCGATAGCGTGCACCTTGAGGGAATATTAGAGCACTGCGTCCTTTTTTTATACCCTCTGTACCTTCATTAAGCACTGTACGCAAATCTTCAAGTGCATTTTTACGGAACACACGAATAGGATCAACAGATCGAACAACCTGACCAAAGAAAGGATAATGAGCCAAAGACTCTTTTAGCACAATAATTAATCCTGGCCATGCCATCAAAATTGATGGGAGCAAATATGTTTCTAGTGAGCTTGCATGATTACATACAAAAACAACAGGCTTACCATGATTATTAAGTTTATCAAAGCCTTTGACCTCAATTGTGCCACCAAGACGCTCTATTAAACGATAAACCATAAGACCAAACTCTGACCAATATTTATCCATAAAGTTTGGACGGCGAGCATAAATATAGCCCATAACAAAAACGCGAGCCATGCTCAAATTAAAGAAAATTGTTGCAAGCCAAGAAGGGAAAGGATGGCGTTTTTTATCTGAATTTGTCTTATAGCCACCTGTTTCTTTTAGTGTTTGGTGAAATTTTGCAGTATATAATTTATTCATAAAAACCCCAATATTAAAATCATCCAGCAGAACTTTATGACAATTTAATGAATTGTTTCCAAATCCTTAAGACTCTTCAAGCCAAAGTGATCTAGGAATGCTGGAGTTGTTCCAAACAAGAATGGGCGACCTGGCAAATCGCTGCGACCAATAATGCGAACGAGCTGCATCTCCATCAATGCTTTGATAACATGACCTGCACTTACACCACGAATACCTTCAATCTCAGAACGAGAGACTGGCTGACGATAAGCAATAATAGCAAGAGTTTCAATTGCTGGGCGTGCAAGGCGAGTAGGTTTGCCCTTATTAAGCATCTTGCGAACCCATCTACCACAATCAGAGGCTGTTTGGAAACGATAGCCACCTGAAATTTCAACTAGCTCCATTCCCATATTCATATTTTTGAAATACTCTTGAAGCTCAGCGATAGCTTTTTTCACAGCACTTAATGTGCAAACCACAACCTTATCAGAAACCATCTTAAGTTCTGGACGCTTTTCTGCAGAACTAGCAGCATCTGCCTCAGCAAATTGTGCGATAGCTTCCTCTTTATTTACAATTCCACTCTCGCCTTCCTTTGCTGCTTCATCCGCAATACGTTGCACTGCTTCAAGCTCGTCATCTGAAACCTCTACTGGTTTTTCTAATTCAGCGCGACGTTCCTCTTCAACAGTCTCTACAATCTTATGAATTTCCTGAGGAGTAATTGGGTGGTCAGAGCCTAAAATCAGAGCACAAATTATTTGCTTAAGCTCTGGCAAT
Source organism: Kiritimatiellia bacterium (assembly GCA_017481725.1). GTDB lineage: Bacteria > Verrucomicrobiota > Kiritimatiellia > RFP12 > UBA3636 > RGIG990. The sequence goes on from JAFUOX010000075.1 coordinate 28,219, forward strand.
TTTTCCTCATTAGAATTGTTCAACATGATCACTGCCTCCTATCACAGGTGGTGGTAAATCTGTGCTATCCGAGATATCCTCCAAAGGTGTAACCACGATTTCAGTAAAGGAAGCATCCTGAACTGCTGTAATCTGGCGTAAGCGCAATAGCTCAAGAAGAGCTAAGAAGGTAACAATAATCTCTCCACGTGGTGAAGCTGAGTTAAACAGCGTTGAAAAAGCAACCTTTTTATCTGTATGTACCAGTTTAAGAATCATATCTATTTTATCTGGCACAGTCCAACGGATAGGCTCAATTTCACCAATAGGTGGAATAGTTGTGCGAGATAGCACATCGTTAAATGCGTCAATCAAATCAAAAAGACAAACCTCGCCAAGTGTCTTTTCTTCCTTTAAATCCTCATCAGAGACAAGAACACCACCAGCAGAACCAAATACATTTTGCTGCTTAAGCTCTAGCTGTAAAAGATTATCAGCTGCATCCTTGAATTTTTTGTATGCTAGAAGCTGTTTAACCAAATCCCAACGTGGGTCCTTGCCCTCTTCTTCTGTATCAGAATCATCACCTTGATCTTCAACAGGAAGAAGCATACGGCTCTTAATTAGAGCAAGTGTTGCTGCCATGACAATAAACTCGCCAGCCATATTTAAATCAAGCATCTTCATCACATTCAAATACTCTGTATATTGTTCTGTGATGCGATCAATTGGAATATCATAAATATCCAACTCATCCTTACGAATCAAATAAAGAAGCAAGTCTAGAGGACCTTCAAAGACCTCTAGATTTACCTTATATTCATCAGGAAGTAGTGCTTGCATTATTACTTGCTCCTTGGAAAATTATGGTTGTACTAAATTACCACTTTTGTGTAACTTAGATAAGACCTACAGCATGGCGAGCAGCATCTAGTGTCTTGCGTGCCTCTGCACGAGCACGAGCAGCACCTGCAGCAAGAATTTCCTTAACCATCTCTGGTTTCTCTGCTAATTCAGCACGACGCTCTCTAAATGGCTCGAATTTGCGGTTAAATGCCTCAAGTAGCTCTTTCTTAGCATGACCATAGCCATAGCCACCTGCACGAAGATTATCTGCCATTTCAGCAACCTTTTCTGGTGTCTCTAATAGCTTATAAAGCTGATAAACAATGCAAGAGTCTGGATCCTTTGGATCTTCAAGTGGTGTTGAATCTGTTACGATAGACATAATTGCTTGTTTAATCTGCTTTGGAGTTGCAGACATCTGGATTGTGTTATTGTATGACTTTGACATCTTCTGCCCATCAATACCAGGAACAACAGCAACTTCCTCTGGAGTATATGGCTCAGGAATCTTAAAGGTTTCACCAAACTTTAGGTTAAACTTTGTTGCCAAATCACGTGTGATTTCAAGGTGTTGCTTTTGATCCTTACCAACAGGAACAATATCTGCTTGATAGAGAAGAATATCTGCAGCCATTAGAACAGGATATGCAAACAATCCATGAGTTGCTTCCTTACCATGAGCAAGCTTATCCTTGTAGGAGTGTGCACGCTCCAATAGACCCATAGGTGTAACGATAGAAAGAAGCCATGCAAGCTCTTGAACCTCAGGAACATCGCTCTGTACGAAGAAGTTTGTACGCTCTGGATCAAGACCACATGCAAGAAAGTCTAGTGCCACATCCATTGTATCTATGCGAAGCTGCTCTGCATTAGAAACTGTTGTAAGCGCATGGTAGTTAGCGATAAACACATAAGATTCACCTTTCCCTTGAAGGCGAACACATTCACGCATCATGCCAAAATAGTTACCCAAATGCAATTTTCCAGAAGGCTGAATACCGGAAAGAACTCTCATTAAATATCTCCAATAAAAATTATATTTTTAACAAAAATTTATTACTCTGTATTATACTCTAAAACCATAAAAAATGAAACAAGAAAATATTGCTTCATTACACGTATTTGGATGAACTAGAGTTTCTTATTAAGCATCCTTAGGGATTTGAACTAGTACACCACCCTGTTTAGCAGATTCTGCTGCATAAATTCCAGGTATAGAAATTCTTATTCCCATCTCTACATCAATTGGTGGAGGCGTATCTTCAATGATACACTTAATGAAATCTCGAATCATTTTTGCATCTACGCCACCGTGACCATAAACATCATTTGTTTTAGATAATTTGACAGAAATCTCTGTATACTTTTCAAAGGTATCAGGTGTATCGTAAAGCTTTGCAAAAGAATGAGCCTCCTCTAAAGGCTTTGTCTTATCTGTCAAAATAGAGCCTCTAGTACCATAGAGAGCAAAATTATGGTCATACCCTACATACATACCAAAACCAATAAATATGCGTATAACCGCACCCTTAGCTGTTCTGAAGATAGCAATTCCATTTTCATCATTCTTTGAATGGGGATTATATTTAGCCGCTGTTGGAGTCATACAAGAAACACTCACACAATAATCGTCCATTATGTATAAAAGAGGACCAAGATTATGTGTTAGATATGTTATGGCTGGATTATAACGTCTCCAATGATTCTCTGGAGAAAAAGGCTTAATTTCATCAGGATGAGCTGCATGAAGATATTCAGATTCAGCATAAAGAATATCTCCAAAGCGATTTTCTTCGTGCATCTTTTTCCATTCCTGAATAAACTCCCAATAGAAACAATTTTCAGCAGCCATATACTTTAGCTCTGGATGTGCATAAACCGCTGCACGTAGTAGAGCTGCTTCTTCTAGTGTTTCGATTACAGGAATCTCACTAAGAACATGCTTCCCTGCTTCTAGAGCCATTATTGTATGCTTTGTGTGTAATGGCTTATCTGTAGCAATATAAACCGCATCAATATCACTTTTTAAAAGCTCCTCAATACTTTCAAAACAAAGTAAATCACTGACACCATTTTTTGCATAATCTTCCTTACATGCTTGAAGTGTCACAGGATCGCTATCTGCTATTGCTCGGATAACAACATTTTCGTCTCCAATTAATGTCCAAGCAACATATGCTCCTCTCTTGAGACCAACAACACCTAACTTCACTACCTGTTTTTCCATAAAGCCTCTATTTTTTATAAAATTATTTTTATTCCTTGAAAAGAAATGAGGGTAAACAAAATTTAAATCAATTTAAGATACAAGCAACAGAACGGAATTCTGTACACAACTTAAACTGTATAAAAATCTCGTATACCCTATTATTTTCTACCTATGAGAAAGGAAGAAACTAAACAGACATCATTGAATATCCATTATGTGTAACGTAGGACCTCATCGACAGTGGTATAGCCGTCAAGGATATTAATAACACCATCCTCACGCATTGTACGCATACCCAGCTCACGAGCCTTCTCGCGGATTGCAAGAGTTGGGCTACGATTTGAAATCATCTCTCGAATAGGATCTGTTACTCGTAGATATTCATACAAGCCCTTACGTTTGCGGTAGCCTGCGTGGTTACATTGATCACATCCTGCACCAAAGGCAAACTGACGTCCAGCAACCTCTTCCTCTGTAAGCTCTAGTCGCTTCAAAATATCTGGAGTTGGGTCATAGAACTTTTTACAATTTGTGCAAATTGTACGAACAAGACGCTGACCAAGAACTGCCTCTAGTGTTGATGCAATCAAATAAGGAGCAATATCCATATCCACAAGACGAGTAACCGCACCTGCCGCATCATTCGTGTGCAGGGTTGAGAACACCAAGTGACCTGTTAATGAAGCCTGAACTGCGATTTGAGCAGTTTCAAGGTCACGAATTTCTCCCACCATTATCACATCTGGGTCTTGACGCAAGAACGCACGTAGCACCTTAGGGAAGGTATTTCCTTGAACTGGATTGATAGGCACTTGAACAATACCCTCGATATCGTATTCAACCGGTTCCTCTGCAGTTAGAAGCTTTGTACCTTCCTTATTGATACGGCGCAAGCAAGAGTAAAGTGTTGTAGTTTTACCAGAACCGGTTGGACCTGTAACGATAATAATTCCATTTGGTTTTGTAACATCCTCGCAAATTGCATTGTAAAGATATTCCGGCATGCCAAGATTTTCCAAATCAAGAGAAACAACGGAGCGGTCAAGCACACGGAGCACCACTGACTCACCAAACTGTGTTGGCAGGCAAGATACACGAAGGTCGATTTGTCTACCGCCAACAGGGAGCTGAATACGTCCGTCCTGTGGCAAGCGGCGTTCAGAAATGTTCAAACCAGAAATAACCTTAATACGAGAAATAACTGGAAGAGCAAGAGAACGAGGTGGTGGAGACATCTCATACAAAGCACCATCAACACGATATCTGATGCGAAATTCTTTTTCAAATGGCTCAAAGTGAATATCTGATGCTCGTGCATTTACAGCCTGCTGAAGCACAATACCCACAAAACGCACAACTGGTGCAGAACTAGAAGCATCTGCAAGAGCCTTTTCATCTAGCTCAACATCCTCTTTACCTGTAAGCTCCTCAAAGTCGGACAAACCTGTCATAAAGTTATCCATAGCTGAGGAATCATCACCGTAATAGCGAGAAATGCAGTCATGAATTTCTTTTTGGCGAGCTAATACGAAGAATATATCGCGAGAAAGCACAAAGTGAAGCTCATCTGAAACAATTGGGCTTTGGATTGAATCACAAGCAAGTGTTACAGAAGTATCTGTTACCTCAATAGGAACGACATTATACATTCGAGCAACACTACCAGGCACAACCTTCAAAATCTCAGGCATAATATCAATACCTTGGAGAGTTGCAACCTCAAGGCTATGATAATTTGCCATTTCATTTAAAAGATCATCTTCTGTTACATATGAACCATCAATAATAAGATCACGAATTGACTTGCCTGATGAAAGATGCTCAGACATAAGCTCTTCACAGGTAGTTCTATCCAAGAGTCCGCTCATTTCGCAGACCTCTAATACTGGGTCAGTCTGAAAATTATCACTCATTTCTAGTTACACTTCCCTTCTGGCATTAGCCCTGCTGCATTTCTTTTAGCTTATCAACCTGTGTATCTGGATCACGAGACTTAGAAATCAAGTCCTCATAAGAGATACGACCTGCTAGGTGAAGATTTAGTAGATGTGCGTCTAATGTCTGCATACCAAACTTTGCACCTGTTTGGATATCAGATGTAATACGATGTGTATTACCATCACGGATCATCGCAGCAATACTTGGGGTATTTACCATAACCTCGAATGCTGCAACACGACCAGGCTTATCAACACGAGGAAGAAGCAACTGAGAGATAACAGCAACAAGACCACCGGAAAGCTGCATACGGACCTGCCCCTGCTGATCTGTTGGGAATGCATCAACAATACGATCAACTGTGCTTGCGGCACCAGTGGTGTGCAAGGTTGCGAAAACTAAGTGACCTGTTTCTGCAGCAGAGATAGCAGCTTGCATTGTCTCAAGGTCACGCATTTCTCCAACGAGGATTACATCTGGGTCCTGACGCAATGCACGGCGAAGTGCTTCGGAGAAGGAAGGAACATCGGCACCCACCTCACGCTGTGTAACAACAGAGCTCTTATGGGTGTGATAATATTCAATAGGGTCCTCGATTGTAATGATATGGCAAGCTCTTTTCTCATTGATGTAGTTAAGCATACTTGCAAGTGTTGTTGTTTTACCAGAACCTGTAGGACCTGTCACAAGGATTAAACCGCGTGGTTTATAAAGTAGTTCCTCAATCTGAGGTGGCAAACCAATTACGGACAATGGGAGCAAATCATTTGGAATTTGACGCAAAACAGTACCGTAATTACCCTTACCCTTTAGTACGCTAACACGGAAACGAGCCTTATCACCGAAAGCTAAACCAAAGTCAGCACCACCATTTTCATTAACCTGACGTAACTGATCCTCTGTGCAAATACTGCGAACCAAGCGCTCTGTATCAGCAGGAGTAAGAGGAGGCAAATCCAATGGTGTCAAATCACCATGAATACGTAGCATTGGCGGAACGCCAACTGTAATGTGAAGGTCTGAAGCATGCTCCTCTACAGCAAGCTCCATCATTGAATCCATATCTAAAATTTCTTCTTCCATATCTATTAATCCTCATCACCCATTGTTACACGCAAAACCTCACTCACGGTTGTGATACCTGCAATTACCTTACGAATACCATCCTCGCGTAGGGTGCGCATTCCCAACTCGCGAGCACGTGCACGAATTTCAGTAACACCTGAATTTTCAAAAATCAAGCGCTGAATTTCATCATCAACTTTAAATATCTCAAAAATACCCTTTCTGCCTTTATAACCACTCTGTGAGCAGCGCTGGCAACCAGCTCCTCTATAAAGCATAGCAGACTGTAGGTCATCAACATTTAAACCAAGACTACGTAGCTCCATTGCCTCCGGAGTATATTGTTCTCTACATTCTGTACAGATCGCACGGACAAGTCGCTGAGCCATAACAGCACGCAAAGCTGAAGCAACTTGGAATGGTTTTACACCAATATCTAGCAAACGAGTAATTGCACCAGGAGCATCATTTGTATGCAATGTTGAGAATACCAAGTGACCAGTAAGAGCCGCTTCAATAGCAATTGACGCAGTCTCAAGGTCACGAATTTCACCAATCATTACGATGTTTGGAGCCTGACGCAAGATTGCACGCAACGCTGCAGCAAAGGTCATTCCAATATCTGCATTAACGTGAACCTGATTAACACCTGTCATCTGATATTCAACAGGGTCTTCAACTGTGATAAGCTTTCTGTCTGGCTTGTTAATCTGACCTAAGCAGGCGTAAAGAGTTGTTGTCTTACCAGAACCAGTAGGACCTGTAACAAGCAGAATACCGTCAGGCAAACCAATTAACTGCTCAAAGGTTTGCTGGTCATCTGTCATGAAGCCCAGCTCCGGCAAACCGAGAGAGAGGTTCTGCTTATCCAAGATACGCATAACAATACTCTCTCCATGGCCAGTAGGAACTGTTGACACACGAAGATCCAGCTCACGCCCCTTAACCTTAATCTGAATACGACCGTCTTGAGGAATACGTCTTTCAGAAAGCTTCATGTTTGCCATAAGCTTGAAGCGCTGAAGGATTGCACCCTGCAAGCGCTTAGGAGGAGCCTCTTGCTCACGGAGCACACCATCAATGCGGTAGCGAATACGGAAGCGCTTTTCCATTGGCTCTAAGTGAATATCTGATGCACGAGAAACAAAGGCGCGCATAATGATTTGTGCACAAAGCTTAACAATAGGAGCATCAGCTTCACTTGCCTGAGAAACACCAAGCTGGTCCTCAAGTGCAGAATCCTCTTCTTCTCCTTTTTGAGCTTCATCTGGAGTAGTACCACCTAACTCATTATAAATATCATCCATGCTTGCATCTTGATCAGGATAAAGCATAGTCATCATAGTTAGGATTTGCTGGCGCGGTGCTACAACTGCCTCAACATTTTTATCCAGAGCATAACGCAAGCCATCAAGTGTTTCAAAATTCATTGGATCCGCAAGAGCCACTGTTAATGTGCCATCAGATTCATATAGCGGCACAACTCTAAACTTACGTGCTATATCACCTGCTAGAAGAGCTCGTGTTTCATCTCCCATATCTGCTTGAGAAATATCAACAAAATCCATTCCAAAGGCTTGTGCAACATAACCAAGTACGGTTTCCTCTGTAATATCCCCACTCTTCAGCATAATATCAATTACAGACTCGCCTTCACCAGTAACTTTAGCAGCAGCCATTTCTGATTGCTCTTGGGTTATTACATTATTTTCTAGCAAAATCTGCAATACATAATCATCATTTGAGGTCACTTAATGCTCTCCTTTTTCAATAAGTTAGCAAAATCAATATATTAATAAATCAGCAATAGCGATTCAATAGCAACAAAAAAGCACATTATAGAAATAACTAGCCGATTTTTTGACTATTATACCCTATATACGGGTTATATTTCAACTAAAAACGATATTTTATTAGAATAAACCGACAAAAATGTTTTCTGTAAAATTAAATGCACGATTTAAGAGTTGAAAAAAAATAGAGGGTTTTTATAGAATTAAGACTGTTGTAAACGTAAAAAAAATAAGTCCCAAATGACAAATTTAGACAAACAAGATTGTGGTTCCTTTACAAGAAACTTTTCCTGTACTTTGAATCATTAATCCCCTTAAAAAAAATAATTCAAAAACCCATCAAATGAGACACCATAATAATACTAAAAAAAGCGATACAAAGCAATCGTTTAA
>JAFUOX010000076.1 GCA_017481725.1 Kiritimatiellia bacterium
CTATCGTACACAAAACCTTTATCAAAATGGTTGATTACATCAATCATTACATTTTGAACAATATCATTGGCTTCTTGTTCAAGTAATCCCTTTGCACGTGCTATACCAAAAATAAAACCCGCATATAAGTCGAAAAAACGGGACCAAGCAGCATCTGAACCATCCCTAACACCAGCCATTACACTTGACCTAGTAATCTCATTCTTATATGTATGATATCGCATATTTAAATCCTATTATATAAACCGCTTAATATTTTGCTAGACTACTTATCCTATTCGGGGGTTGGAATTGTTTTTAATATTTTTAACCAAATAAATTATTTATTAAAACACATTAATAATAACATTTATTAACCATCAATTCAATCTAGAATCATCCATTCTGCAGCTAAAGAAAATTGTATTTGTTCAAGTCACTTGCTAGTTTTTTTTTCTTATGGTAAAATATATGGCAGATACACAACCAAAGGACACCTAATTTATGAAAAACAATTTTATTACCAAGTTTCTATTTCTTATAGCTTTTACAGCACTTGTGGCTATGCCAAACAATGCAAATGCATGGCTTTTCTTTGGAAACGAGAAAAAAGATTTACTAAATCAAGCAAATGAAACCTATGAATTGGCCATAAAAGCTAATAACGAAGGTAGATCAAATGATGCAATCGTTCTATTTTCTGATGCTCGTGGTCAGTATTCTTCTATTCTAAACACATATCCAGAATTTGAAACAGCTCACGTAACAGAACGCCTAAACAGTTGTGGACTACAAATGAAAATAATACGTGACAAAATTGTTTCAGGAGAAATATCACTTCCTGCTTCAGGCGATACTCTTGCTAAAAAGGAAGAATCACCAGCCACTCAATCTATTGATAATCAAGAAGAGTCCAATACAAAAGAGCCAACAATTGTTGACAAATCAAATGTAATTGAAGAAGAAAAAGAAGAGCAAATTACAAGCAGCATAAGTGCAAATAGCTCATATTCTTCAAATAATCCTCTTGCGAATAGCAGCGAGGCAAATCGCATCATATTAATTAATAGCATGCTAGATTCAAATAAGGCAACTGATGCTATCTTTTATATTGATGAAATAATTGATGCAGAGGGAGATAACACACCACTATCAATTCGCTGCCTATATGTAAAAGCACTTATTTCTGTTGGGAATAAGACAATGGCAAAAGCACAGCTAGACATTCTAAAGAGCATGGCTCCAAAAGACCCATCTGTTCGCACTCTTTCTGCAGCATTAGCAGTAGCAAATGGCGATGCAATGGATGCAATGCTACAATTAGACAAGTTAATTGAAGAGAACCCTAAATATGCAGAGGCACGCATTAATTTTGCTTATCTACTACTAATGATGGATCCTACCGCTCACCGCAATGCTGCAATAGATAGCTATAAGCTTGCATTAAAGTTAGGTGCAAAGCGTGACCCTAACCTAGAAAAGAATCTTAACATTGTAGTAAAATAAGGTTTTGCTCGTTGTTTTAAGCACAATTAAATAATTTTGAGGTAAGATATGCCACCTAGAAGAAAAAAGAATGATTTTGTAGAAACAGAGCAACAGCAAAAAATCCAACCCTACAATCCAGAAGCTGAGGCCGCCATTCTAGGTTCTATTTTAATAGATCCTGAGAGAACACTTGATTTATGTTCTAACGAAGATGTTTCGGAAGACAGTTTTTATATTCATGCTCACAAAACAATTTTTAACACAGCTCGTGATTTATATAACAAAGGGTTGCCAGTTGATCCAGTTACAATTTCTGATGAGCTACAGAGAATTGGCAAGCTTGATGAAATAGGTGGAATTGAAACACTTGAACGCCTTGCAGAACGCACAATGTCGGTTGGCTATGCTGCTCACTATGTTGAAATTCTGCACGACAACGAGCTTTTGCGCAAAATCATTAATGTGGCATTGTCTGCTGAAACAAAATGCTATTCTAGAGATAGAAGCACAGATCTTATTTTGAGCGAGACTGAGCAAGCAGTACTTTCCATTTCTGAAAAGCAAAAAGTAAGGGCTCCATCTTGGTCTGAATCTGTTGCCACAACATTTGATCATCTAAATGTATTAATGAGCCATACAGATGGCTTAAATGGCTTATCTACTGGTTTAACTGACCTTGATAATCGCATGCAGGGTTTACGCCCGGCAGAAATGATTGTGCTTGCTGCTCGCCCTTCAATGGGTAAAACCTCTCTTGCAATGAATATTTGCGAAAATGTTGCAGCCGGAAGAACAACAAGTGGCACACATACAGAGCCAAATCCTGTTTTGATTTTCTCTTGCGAAATGTCTACTGAAGCACTTATTACACGTATGCTATGCTCTGCTGCAGGCGTTCCTGCTGTAAGCATTATGAAGGGGATCGGTGATAAACAGGTAATGACAAAGCGCCTAATGCGAGCTGCAGACGATTTAAGTCAGCTTCCAATTTTTGTAGACGACACTGGTGGCTTAGATGTTATGGATTTGAGGGCAAGAGCTCGCCGTATGCATAAGCGCTATGGCATTAAGCTAATTATGATTGACTATTTGCAGCTTCTAAACAGCAAGGCTTATTCTAATCAAGGTCGCCAGCTAGAAACCTCACATATTTCTTCTCAGGTTAAAGCAATGGCAAAGGAGCTCAATATTCCTGTAATCGTTCTTTCTCAGCTATCTCGTAGCCCTGAACAGCGTGATAAGAGTGGAAAGCCAAAGCTTTCTGACCTACGTGACTCTGGTGCTATCGAGCAGGATGCTGACGTTGTTATGATGCTACGCCGTCCTTGCAAATATGAAGGAGCTGAGCATTCTGACGATAAGACTCTTGCTTTTGTTGATGTGGCTAAAAATCGTAATGGACCTACAGGTGAAGTAGAGCTCAACTTCGAGGATTCATTCACTCGCTTCAGCAATCGTGTTTATGGTTCTCGCCCAGACGAGCCATTTAATCCTAATTCAAGCATAGAGGATCAACAAGGATAATATATTTTAATATTGCTTGTTTTGGAGCTCGTATAGATGTTCGCCAAGGTTGCCACTGATGCTGCACTAGACAAAACATTTGATTATATTATCCCGCCTAAATTTGAAAGCAAAGTAATGGCGGGTTCTCGTGTTATTGTTCCATTTGGCAAACGCACTCTTGAAGGCTATGTGCTTGCTACCACAAGCACAACCGAATACTCTGGAAAGCTAAGAGAAATAACAGAGGTCATTGGTGATAGACCTTGGATGTCAAACCACATCCTGAAGCTTGTCAGTTGGATGGCTTCTTATTATATGGCACCAATTGAGCTTTGCCTTAAAGCTGTTATCCCTGCCCCAATTAGAAACACAAACAAAGGGGATGGTTTTCAAAGTAGATTGTATATTGAATCTCTTATAGAAGATGAGGAAGAGCTTGCAAATCGTAGTGACTTAAAACTCACAGAACGCCAGCACTCTCTCTTATCTGCACTATTTGATGAAGGAGCAATTCCTCTTGCTGCATTTGCTGAAGCACAAAAAACTACGCCTTCAACCTTGCGTAAGCTTGAAGATAAGGGAATAGTAAAAATTTTTGAGAAGACAGAAAGACGCGATCCTCTAGCTGGTAAAAACTTTCTTCCAAGCAAGCCACTTCCTCTTACAGAAGATCAAGCAAAAGCTAAAAAAATTATTTCTGATTCTATAAAGCAGGCTTGCGATATTGAACAACCACCACCAAAACCAATTCTACTTTTTGGTGTAACCGCAAGTGGGAAAACAGAAGTTTTCCTACAATCAATTGCAGAGGTCTTAGCAGCCGGAAAATCCGCAATTGTCTTGGTTCCAGAAATTTCTCTAACTCCGCAAACAATTCAACGCTTTGCTTCACGATTCGGAAAAATAACAGCTGTTCTACATAGCAAGCTCTCTAATGGAGAAAGGCACGATGAGTGGCATCGCATTTACACTGGCGAGGCTCGCGTTGTTGTTGGTCCACGCTCTGCTGTTTTTGCTCCAGTTAGCAATTTAGGACTAATTATTGTTGATGAAGAGCATGAGCCTAGCTACAAGCAAGAGGAGGCTCCACGCTATAATGCACGCGACATCGCTGTTATGCGTGCAAACTACGAGCACGCTGCCATAATTCTTGGTTCAGCAACTCCATCCCTTGAAAGCTGGCACAATACACAAAATGGCAAATACATCATTGCAAGCATGCCTAACCGTGCATCAAAGCAAATGAGCAAGCCTAACACAATAATCGTTGATATGCGTTTAGAGGCATTAGGCAAGCAAGCACCTCCTGTATTTTCAAAGGATTTAATTGATGCTATAAAGCGAAGATTAACAACTGGCGAGCAAATAATGCTATTTTTGAATCGACGTGGCTATGCTCCACATGTGACATGTCCTGCCTGTGGTTACACAGAGGAATGCGAGGACTGTGCCACAGGGATGACCTATCATATTGATGATGGCCGCCTACGTTGCCACCTATGCGGCATTGAAAAAACTTGTCCAAGCATTTGCCCAAAGTGTGGCAGTGAAAACTACCGTTTTACTGGAATCGGCACACAAAGAATTGAAGCTATTGCAAAAAAACTTTTTCCTAATGCAAAAATCCAACGCATGGATGCGGACATTACTGCACGCAAGCATAGCCATGAAGAAATTTTAGCACGCTTCCGGGCAAGAGAAATTGACATCCTTATTGGAACTCAAATGATTACAAAGGGACTAGATTTTCCAAATGTTTCTCTAGCTGGAATTTTAAATGCAGACAGCGCCTTACATATACCTGATTTTAGAGCTGGCGAACGCACCTTCCAATTAATTGCACAAATGGCTGGTCGTACTGGGCGTGGACTTCTTCCTGGTGATGTATATGTGCAAACACAAACTCCTGAAGCTCCTGCAATAAAATTTGCTGCAACGGAAAATTTTGAAGCATTTGCTGCTCAAGAGCTAAATGATCGCAAGGAGCTGGACTACCCTCCTTATTCAAGGTTTATTTGTATAACACTAAAGTCAGAGTCTAACGATGCCGTTTGTGCCTATGCAGAAACTCTGGCAAACCAATTAGATAAAATTGCCGATGGCCGCTACCGCGTATTGGGTCCAGCACCAGCACCTCTTGAAAGAATAAAAAAATATTGGCGCCACCAAATATCAATTTTTACAAATAGAACAAATCTTGTACTTGCATATTTAAAGGAAATCCAAAAGATTCTTCCTCCACCTAATGGTGTTAGTATTGCAATTGACAATGATGCAATGAATACCATGTAGTCAATGCACTATTGAAAATATTACATTTTTAAACTCCAGTAGAACCAAAGCCACCAGCACCACGTGCTGTTGCGTCAAGTTCATCAACAAGAATAACGTCAGGATGAAGCACTGGGCAAATCACCATTTGTGCAATTCGCATTTTTGGCTCGATGACAAATGGCTCTTTCCCGTGATTAATCATTATTACCTTAATTTCACCACGATAGCCTTCGTCCACAGTTCCTGGTGTATTTAACACAGTTACACTATTCTTTGCTGCAAGCCCACTGCGAGGACGCACTTGAGCCTCTGTATTTGGTGGCAATGCAATTGCTATACCTGTCCGAACTAATGCTGTCTCTCCTGGCAAAATTGTTTGTGCCTCAATAGAATATAAATCCATACCAGCATCCTCTGGATGTGCATATTGTGGCAGGGTCGCCTCATCACAAAGCTTCTTAATAAATAATTTCATATTTACACCTCTATTTATATTCTTTTTTAGATAAAACAACACTACCAATAATACAAAGGAAAAATGGTATTATTATAAATGAAATCACACTCCACTCAAATACCTTACTTTCAGAAATTGTCCTATTACTACCAAGCTTTGATAATGGCTCCTCATCAATAAATGCTGAGGTTATATAATGAACAGCACTAGAAACTCCTTGAGCAGACTTACGAACTATCTCAGAGTATAACGCCGTTTTTTCTTCTTCTCCATTATGCTTATGCCCACAAGAGCTCTCAGAATCATATTCGTTAATTGCATTGCCACTTGCTATAACAAGCATTAGCATCACAACAAATGCAGAGAAAATTGCAACTGGAAAAGAATATTGCATACCAAAGGATATTCCCATTGCAGCCATAATTGAAAGCAACCCCAAGCACATCAAATATGCATAAAAAAGATTTTGCCAAAAACCACCAATTGGCGCAAACACCTCTAGGCTCTCTTCATAGCCAATAAGAACACTGCTTCCCTCTGCTTGCTCAGACGCATTTTCAAAAACAACACGAACAGTTGATGCCCCAACCAGCTTATCGGTTGAAATCTCATAATAAACATTGCCACGAGCATCACTTGACATTTCAAATTCTGCCACAAGCTCATTTTTATTTTTATTGTAAATTTTTAGCATACCATCAGCCCCGCCAGTTGTTCCTGACATTGAAAGAAATGCTAACTTTAAATATATTTTCTCTTGCGGCTTTAATGAAAATGATTCTAATGAAAAATCCCAAGTACGAGCGGCTCCAGCAGCCAATGGAAAATACTGCCAAGAAAGCTGCCTCTTAAGCTCTTTCATTGTTTCAAGCTTTTGCTCTTTATTTTGAACAAACTCTCCTCCTGCATCCCTAGATGCATCAATAAGCATTTGCTCATAAATTTCATTTATTGTCTGCTCCCTAGATTCCGGCAAAAGCTCAAGCTTATCGTGCGGACGCTCTGAGCCAACTGCTAGCTTCCCATTTATGCCTATCATAAAAAATACAATAGCAAGAAGCAATGCAGTTGATAATACTAATCCCAACCAGCGTCCAATCCATACACTACTCTTTTTCACTGGAGCAACTGCCGTTCCAATAAAACGCTTTTCCTCAATATCGTTTGCTATTGAACTGCACCCCATCCAAAGAATACCAACTCCAAAAATCACAACAATAGCTAAAGGAAGCCAGCACAATGAAATCTGCCGCACCATCGCAAGCTCTGAGCCCCTGCCTATCGCTCCAGCAATACAAAAAATTGACAATACCAAAAGCAGCCATGCATAGCAGGTCTTAAAGCATTGCTTAATTGCCAATTTTGTTGTAGCTAAAATAGATAAAATCATCTTAACTCTGCCTTAAAATTATTTATTCTTACCTAGCTTCTTTAAAAAATATTCTTCCAAAGGCATACGAGGATGACCTGCCTTAAATTTGCCACCAGCTTCTGTAATTTGCTCTGCTATTTTTGGCAATGCATCCAAACTCATACCTTCAATATCTAACTGAACTCTGTCCTGCTCGGCCAAAATTTTATATAAATCGCCCTGCGCTATAATTTTCCCTTGGGACAATATTACGACACTTGTACAAACATCCTCTATTTCAGAAAGCAAATGAGAAGATAGAAGCACAGTCTTTCCCTGCTTTGCTAGCTGCTTTATAAGCTGCTTAACATCATAGCGACCAACTGGATCAAGCCCAGAGGTTGGCTCATCTAAAACAACTATTTCAGGATCATTTAATAAAGCCTGAGCCAAGCCAACTCTTCTTGCCATTCCTTTAGAAAACTCTCCTACTGCTCTATCTGCAGCAGCTGATAAACCCACTTGACTTAACAATAACTCTATACGCTCGTCCGCTTGTTTCCCTTTTATGCCAAAAAGACCAGCATAATAACGAAGAGTTTCTCTTGGTGTTAAATATTTATATAGATAAGAAAGTTCAGGTAAATAGCCAATGCGCTGCTTTGTGGCAGTGTGTGTTGGTGCATGCCCTAATACAGAAACCGTGCCACCTGTTGGACGTAGCAAACCAAGCAACAATTTTATTGTTGTGCTTTTACCAGACCCATTGGGGCCAAGCAAACCAAAAACTTCACCCTTATTGACGGAAAAACTAATCCCATCAACAGCACGCGTTTTGGGGCGTAGCCAAAAATCTTTAAATACCTTTTCAAGGTTTTCTACTTTGATTACTTGAGAATTATCCATAAAATCTAATCACATTTGTTATTTGTTCTTTTTGTTTTCTGGCAACCAAACTTGAACGCGCACATTTTTTTTGCGTCCCCATTTAAATGCCTGATCCTCTGTTGGGAACCACAAATCTAGACGATTTCTTCCTTTGATATCGCCACCACGATCCTCAACAACGCCATACCCATAGCCAGGAATGTACATAACAGTTCCAAATGGATAATATTTTGTATCAGCAGCAATTGTACCATGCTTTGCACGTGTACCACTGGCTGTGATTCCTATCGCCTTTGGCTTACCTTTATTTGGTCCACTACTGTAAACTGGTCGTCCCATCCAATCTCGCTCCCAACCACAGGAACGTGGTCCACTGTCATACCCTGTAACCTCCATAATTACAAGCTGAGATGTCAGCTCAGGATTGGGTCGCACAGAAAGTGTACGACATCCCTCAACAAACATTGTTAATGGGATAATTGTTAACAACAAAAAAATAGTAAAAAGCTTTATCATCAATCCCGCAAAACCCCTACAAAGCTCGCGAAATGACATTCTATTCATACCATCACTCATACAAAAAATTATTCCCTCTATTAAATACTAATCTAATTAGATGCTTCATCATCTATGCTAGGCTTATATTCCTTCCAATTTTGAATAGCATATGTAATTTCTGCACCAAACAATATAATTTGCCAACTTATATAAACCCAGAATAAAATTATAGGAACCATGGCAAAGCTACCAAAGGCTGCACTATATTTTGCTACACCAATTTGGAAAGATAAGCAAAGCTTAAACCAAATCACAAATCCTATTGCAGTAAACAGTCCTCCATACAATGCGGCTTTGAAATGCACCTTCGTATAAGGGACTCCCTTGTGTATGATAGCAAATGCCAAAATTAAAAGTATAGCTATCATCAAAAAACGCGTAACTGGATTATCTACAAGTGTCGCAAAAAAACCGCCATCAAATTTGCTTATGTGATTAATCAAAACATTAAATAACGGAATCAAAAAGGCTAGCAAGCCAAGAGCAGGAACAATAAATAAAATAACAGAATAATCTCTTAACTTCTTAACAATAGGTCTTTGTTTTTTTTGTTTCCAAACAGAATTAAACGCAAGCTCTATTTTCTCCAACAACCCAAAAACTGTCCATGCAAAAAAGATAAATCCAATTATACCCAATGCCTTAAAATTTATTCCATTTATTTTTTCAAAGGCAACATCAATTAATCGGTCAATTGTATCAACGGTAACAACTCCATTTTTATATGAATCAGAAATTTGTATATCTGACTCTGTTTCTATTGATTCATTAGCGATCATCGGCAAGGACTCTGAAGCTTGTTGTGTATTATCTTGCTTTGATTCGATACTAGGGCTAAATTCCAAAGGCAAGCCCTTTGTATTTAAAGATGTTGAATCATCCACAGTATTGCTTGCCAACTCGTCAACAGATATATTCTCTTCCTGAGTTGGTGCATCATCATCTAAAGAAGCCGAAGTAAGCTTAGTAATTTCTTTTTCTAGTGGCAATGGAGCTTCAGCAATACGTCTCACAAAATTTTTAGTTTCAACATGAAGCTTTTCACTCGCACCCATCGCATTTGCAAAAATAAAACAAATTGTCAAAACTGGCACAAAAGACAACAACGAAATAAAAGTAAGAGAAGAAGCATGTAATGAACACAAATCCTTTGTATATCCATTACCAATGAGCATAATAATTCTTAGAAACCGTACACTGCGAAGCTTCTTTTTATTAATATCATTTAAATTCTCATGCCATATTCCATAAGAAAGATATTTTATTAATTCCTTTAACTTTTTCATTCTTTAATATCCTTCTTTTCTATTTCTGAAAGCCTTTTATTTTTATATCGCTCATAAAAAAGAAATCCTATAAAGCCACAGACAAAAATTGCTGCTGGTATTGCTAGAATCCAATTACCTAAGCGCATATAAAGTGTAGGTGCTGCATTTTTAGAGCGAGGAATTACATACTCACGCAAAGTATCATCAGAAGGACTATACAACTGAACAATTCTTCCTGTTGGCAAAACAAGCCCCATATATCCTTCGTTAGAAACACGAATTAATGGAGTGCGCGTTTCAATCGCACGAAATACTGCATTAGCATGATGTTGTATCTTCTCACTCAACATGTCAAACCACATATCATTACTATGAGAGATCAATAATCTAGCACCAGAATTAACAGACTCGCGGGCAGTCCAACTAAATGTATCCTCAAAGCAAATTAGCATTCCTGTCTCCACGCCCTTTATATTAAACAATTGCGCACCATTTCCTGCACAAACACTATACCCAAATGGAGCAAAGTTTCTTATGAAAGGGATTGTCTCATCAAGTGGTAAATATTCTCCAAATGGAACAAGGTGGCGCTTCCTATAGATTGATTTTTCTTCATTTGGTGAATAAAAATATGAAACATTATAGCCTAAATCAAACTTTTCTGAGGATGGGTTAACATTCTCCACACCGCCAACAATAATTTGGAAATTCCCTTTATTAACAAATTCTGTCATCAAATTATCAAAGCGTTCTTCTGGCAACAAAAATGGGACTGAAGTCTCTGGCCAAATAATTACATCAAACCTATTTGTTGACATCTCATAGGTTGAATTTAACAAATTGTTAAAAATATCGACAGAACTGAGTTGTTCTTGGAGATAAGGGGTATCGTGATTATTTATAGCACCAACAAGAAGCAATTCATCTGGCGAATCTAAATATTGAATTTCTTTTTCTAATGTCTTATATCTTTTTACACCAGAAACCATTACAACAAGCACAAGAATCAAAACAAGCCACAAATCAAAATGACGCTTTATTCTTGGATATTCGTGAGAATATAGCAGTCTCCAAATTCTAACCGCTGTTCCAGCAATACCAGCATTTACCGCAACAATCATAAAGCTTATTGCTGCAGTTCCTCCTATTGCTGATAGCTGTGCAACTGGATATATTTTATATTGAGAAACTGCTAATGTATTCCATGAGAATCCAGCAAGCTCACGCAAATATTCCAAGCCAACCCAAATTAAAGCAATAACTGGAACACGCCATGTTTCTGCAAATGCTATTTTGCGTCCTAATGCCCTCATCTGCAAATCATACTTTTTAGACTCTCTCTCATATTCTCTATCATCTAAATCATCGAGCCTATCTTGTTCTTCAAGGTATTTATCGTAGCTAATATAAGTAACACCCTGCCACAATCTTGAGACAAGCATAGCGAAAACACCAGTAAATGCGGCACATGCTAACGCAAGCAATACATAGGAAATAACAACCAAAAAGAATGGACAGCCCTTATTCCCTAACGACAAGAACCAAAATATTGAAGCAAACCAAAAACCGGAGCCAAAGCATAAACCTAGCAAAAAGCCATTGCGTGGGCGACAAAATCTTAAAGCAACAAGTAAAGGAGCAAGCCCAAACCAAGCTAAGTCATATTGACTATAGGGAGGACAAATAAAGCTATACACGAGACCACATACCAATAAAAAAATTGGTAAAACTATTTTTTTAAAAAATTTCTCTTTTTTCATATGGCAAACTATTTCTTTTTCATAATTAGAACGGTGCTACCATTAGAGGTGCTAGTTGCTGAGACAAGAATAACAGAATCCTCTTTAGCAAAGAATACGCCTGTAGATTGTGTTCCTGGCGTGACACAGTCCCATCCATCTGTTAACAGAGCAAGCCTAACACCATCAATTGCTTGAGCAGGTGTTCCATTGTCAATGTATGTACACATTGTCATTTTTCTAGAAGTATCTTTGACAGAAAACTGGATTGCTGTTGGCTCTGGTGCAGGAAGCTCCGGGAATAGCCATTGAGGAGTTCCTTTTTCTACACCACTGAAATATAGCACTAAAGGAGCAGAACCTTCGCCAAGCTTATTTGATGATATTGCAAAAAGCATACCTCCTCCTTGCTTTTCATCCAGCTTCACTCTAAAACCATCTTCTGAAATATTGGCAGGATCATATCCTATATGCTTTGCTAATCGCTCAATTGCATTAAAATCGTACATTGTATAAACATAAACCACACCCGGTGATCCATTTACCTCTAATTCTGATGTATACTCCAATTTTGTGGCAAGCTTGTCCATTACATTAAAAATAGATCCTTTGGCTTTTACAAAAACGGCTGCAGAGGCAAAGAGCATTGTAATCATAAAAAGGACTACAACAATGTTCCTTTTTGTTAAAAAAAATGAGTAAAGCATCAATACAACCCTTCTGTTTTTGGCATCCAAACTTGATTTTCCACCTCAACCTCTTCTGCCATCCCCAATGCCTTTTGTATAACTGGAGGAATTTCTGCAGTCTCAGATGATTTCCCTTCTATCATACCCATCGTTGAAGCACCACCACTTGTATCAAATTGTTTAATTTCGCCATAGACAACACTATTTCCATCTGGACGTTCAAAAGCAGACCAATCACCATTAGGTGCTACATGACCTGTTATTGCATCACGAACACCAGAAAAACTGCCGTGCTTAGACTTATCATCCTTGGTTTGCTCATATCCATCAGCTCCATTATCCCAATCCTTTATTGGTGAGAAATTTGATGGTATAGAATTACCCATAGAATCTTCTATTGCTTCAGTTGTTGCAGCAAGCATGCTTTTAGCATCTGCTTGTTGAAGACTTGCAACTGCTAATATTCCACCAACCACCAGCATAATTAACACAGCTGCCACAACAAATTCAACCATTGCTTGCCCAGAACGAGAGCAAGCATGAAGATGCAAAGCCTTACTCTTAGAGTACTGCCTCTGCGGCTGCATTATTTTTGCCTTACAATATAGATTTAGCATAAAAAGAAACAATAGAATTACAAAAAATTATTCTTTAAAGCATGGAATTTTTACCAATAAAATCCATAACTTCTAATATACAATTAATATAATAGTATATTTTCCTAAAAAGATAAACATGTTTTTGCAACCAATTATATATCGTAAATTGCAAAAGTAAAAAACATATTCTTGAACAATTCGTGTATATTTGATAAATTTATGCTGTATTTTAAGCAACGGAGGGATGACAGAGCTTGGTTGAATGTACCTGACTCGAAATCAGGAGTGCGAGTAATCGTACCGGGGGTTCGAATCCCTCTCCCTCCGCCAC
>JAFUOX010000077.1 GCA_017481725.1 Kiritimatiellia bacterium
TATCATTGATGCCACCACACAAGCCATGCGTCTCTGCGTCCCTTTTTCGCACTTTTAGCACCACGTGCAGTCGCTCCGTGTCTTTGCCTTCTTGGCGGTCGAACACACTAGCGCTTGGCAGTTGCCTTTGCGAGAACAAGAGCAAAACTAGGCAACAACAAGCGGTAGTGTTATCACAGAACCCACCACGCAAGCCCTGCGTCCTCCGCGTCCTTTGCGTCTCTGCGTCCCTTTTTCGCACTTTTGTCCACCACGCAGGCATAGGCGTGCAAGTGCACGCAAGGGGGCTCAAGCCCCTTTCTCCGATATTTTCTCTAGCGTCCCTTATTCGCACTTTTGGCCATCACGTGCACCACGCAATGTGAAGCACTAGCGACCGATAAAAATCGGGGTTTACTCTTCAAACCAGAAGCTTGCCTCGCTCTGCCTTGATGCAGAAAGCACAAATTCGCCTGGCTCAAGAATTTTGATTCCGTTAGGAAGAGAATATGCTAGGTCACGCTTTGGATCAATCTTTAGGCATACATCCTTTGTTTCGCCTGCCTTAATGGAAAGCTTCTCAAATGCAATAACTCTACGAACTGGTTGAGTAAACTTTGCCTCAATATCTGAGAGATACCAAATAACGGTTTCTTTGCCGTCGTATTTACCAGTATTCTTTACAGAAACATGAGCCTCAAGACCATTTGCTGTTTTCTTGATTTTTAGCTTGCCGTATTTGTATGTGCTGTAGGCAAGACCATAACCGAATGGGAACCATGGACCATCCTCATCCTGAAGGTCTTGGTAGTCGTGTGCTTCAGGTGTAATTTTGCCATGGCAGTTGTAGTAAATAGGGATTTGTCCAACAGAACGAGGGAAGGTAATTGGAAGCTTGCCACTTGGATTTACCTTGCCAGTTAGAATTTCCATTGCAGCGGTTGGTGCGCGGCGGCCACTCTGCCACAACCACAATAGTGCATCCATAGCCTCTGCTTCCTCTTGGAATGCAAGTGCACGACCCGAACAGCAAAGTCCGATGATTGGCTTATTGAGAGCGGAAAGAGCCTTGATTAGCTCGCGTTGTCCAGGTGGTAGGCAGATGTCACGACGTGACTTAATTTCTCCAGCCATCCATGGTAGCTCGCCAAAGCATAGAAGAACAATATCTGCCTCCTTTGCAACAGCTACAGCCTTTTCGCATTCTGCTGCATCACCTGGATTTGTTCTATAGTCCCAGCCAGCACAACCACGAGCAAATGAAATCTCTGCCTTAGGGAAGAATTTCTTTGCTGCATCAAGTAAGGTCTCTCCATATTCTGGGGTTGCCTCGGCTGCAGCACGCCACTGACCCAAATGAGGATGAATTTCATTTGCAGAAGGTCCAATGATAGCAATGCGACGGAATTTCTTTGAATCAAGTGGAAGGAGCTTTTTGTTGTTTTTCAAAAGAACCATTGTCTCGCGAGCAAATTTTAAAGAAAGCTCATCGGCATCAGGGAGAATACATGTTTTCTCTCTTGGAAGCTCTGGAGCATAAGGGTTTTCAAAGCAACCAAGCTTGAACTTTACGCGAAGCACGCGAGCAACTGCTTCATCAACGGTCTCCATAGAAAGCAATCCCTTTTCTACTGCCTCTGGGATATTTCTATATAAGCCATCACCCATAGCCATTTCATTACCTGCATATAAAGCTTCAGATGTTTGCTCTATTGGGTCAGAGGTGTAGCCCATATTGCCCATTCTATGTAGAGCACCACAATCAGAAACTACAAAGCCACTGAAGCCCATCTTGCCGCGGAGCTCATCTGTTAGCAATGCACGATTTGCAGGAATAGGCTTTCCGTCCCACTCATTAAAAGAGCTCATCATTGTGTATGCACCAGCCTTTGCACCTGCTTCAAATGGAGGAAGATACCACTCGCGTAGAGCTCTATCAGAAAATTCTGTGTAGGAATAGTCGCGACCACCCTCGCAAGCAGAATAGCCCACAAAATGCTTAACGCATGCAGTTACGCGACCATCCTTCTGGAACCCACGCACTGCAGCCGCCGCAAATTGGCTCGCTGTATATGGGTCCTCACCATAGCCCTCTACATTTCTACCCCAGCGTGGGTCATGTCCAACCTCAACCATAGGTCCTAAGCACCAATCAATGCCTCCATCTTGCCAGCATTCGCGTGCAGCAATGCGTTGTGATTTCTCTGTAAGTGCAGGATTGAAGCTAGCTGCCTGAGCAAGTGAAACAGGGAACATTGTTCTCCAGCCATGAATTACATCAATAGCCCAAAGAAGAGGAATGCCTAATCGTGTTTCCTCAATAGCCTGGCGTTGGAACTTGTTGCGATTTTTTGCTCCTCCCATGAATTGGTAAACAGAGCCACAGGTAGGGCAGTATGGATTATCAAGTGAATAGTTGTCTGGGTTTGGATCTACACCGATTGTATCCTGACAAAGCTGGTCTGCCTTTTCCTCAATTGTCATTCTAGAAATCAAATCTTTGATACGCTCCTCAATAGGTGCCTTTGGATTCTTGTATAGAGGTTGCTCGGTGGCTGTCTTTTTTGCTTTCATAAAGAAAATATCCTAAAATTTGTGTTATAAAGTAAATTTAAAAATCTAATGCTTTATATAGTGCAATAGTTTAAAATAGGTATTTAAATTTGTCAACAAAATCGTCTATATAAAAAGTTGTAATTTCATAATAAAATGAAATTTATAGTGTGTTGACTTTATTTCTATAGTAGGGTAAAATTATTTGTAAAAAGTGAGGTACTTTATGGAAAGGAAAATCATTATGAAAAAAATTATTGCTCTAATCATTGTTTTTGTTTCTATTACAACCGTTTGGGCTGTAAAAAATTCTTCTGAAGCTTCTTCAGCAACAGGTCCTCGCCCAGCCAATCCAGCATTGCAGAATCCGATGTTTGATTTGGAAGCAACTGGAGAGTTTAAGCTAGAGGATGTCGTTGGAAAAGGCTATCCAGTTATTATCAACTTCTCTGCAACATGGTGTGGCCCATGTAGAAGAATGAAGCCAATTTACAAGGAAGCAAATAAAAAATACAAGGGTAAGGCAATCCTCAAAACAATCGATGTAGATGATCCTACAATGAAGGAGATTGTTGCAGCTGCAGGTGTTAGTTCAATACCACACCAGATTTTCTTCTATCCCGATGGAACAATACCAACACCAGAAAGAAGCCCTGCATTATTTGAAAAGTATGGTGTGAAATCCGTAATGAATCGCCGTACCTTTTCAACTAATGTTCAAAGAGTAGGTGCTATGAATAAGGAAATTATTGATGGGATAGTTGAAGAGCTTTCAAAGCCAGCTCCTAAAAAGGAAGCAAAATAATTTTTCTCCCTTGCAAAATGGGTACTAATTTATATGCTTGAACAAACACTTGAAACTCTAGCAACCTTAATAGATTCACATAGAATGCTTGCTCCATTAATTGGTTTTGTGGCAGGCATTCTAACCTCGTTTACACCATGCTCTCTAGCAAATTTACCTTTGGTAATTGGCTATGTAGGTGGAATTGGAGAAAAGTCTTCTCGTAAGGCTTTGGTATATTCTATTTTGTTTGCTATTGGAAATGCGGTAACATATGTAATACTTGGGGCTATTGCGGCGACCGCTGGGCAATTCCTTGGCAATGCTTCGCAATTGTGGTATTTGTTTTTGGGTGTGCTTCTAACAATGATGGCATTACAAATGTGTGAAATTTTTATGTTTATTCCATCAACTAATCTCATGACCCGTAGTAAACTAAGAGGAGGAATTGGAGCATTGGTTGCTGGAGTGTTGGGTGGTTTATTTGCATCGCCTTGTGCAACGCCGGTGCTAGCGGTGCTTTTATCTTTGCTTGCCGCAACGGATGGAAGCTTCTTGTGGGCAATTTTTGTGATGCTTATGTATTCTATTGGTAACAGTATTCTGATAGTTATTGCTGGAACATCTATTGGTGCCGTGACAGGTATATTAAAGAGTAAAAAATATCAGCTATGGGGCGAAATATTAAAATACATTATGGGCATTGCAATTTTTGCATTTGCATTATATATGTTTTGGTTAGGATTTTAGGAGAGCTATTATGTGGAGTATTTTTAGAAAAAAAGAGCCAACAGCTAATACACCAATAAAGGATGATAAGGCTCCTTTGATTCAGGATGGAGAACAACCTAAGATACAGGTGCTTGGCTCTATAGGGTGTGTTTCCTGCAAAATGCAGCTTGCTCAAATGCAAGAAGCACTTAAAGAGTTGGGACAGCCTATTTCTAATGTTGAGTATGTAGAAGACATTGAGGTTGCTTTGAAGTATGGAATTATGAGTGTTCCGGCAGTTGTTATCAACGGGAAGGTTATTGGCTCAGGAAAGGTTATAAAAAAAGCACAGCTAGTAGAAATGCTCAAGGGGCAAATTGGTTAGTACAACGGGAGGGATTGAATTTATGGGGTATGAAATATCGCTATTTTATCGATTAATTTTTGCAGGGCTACTCGGAGGCTTAATCGGCTTGGAGCGAGAGTTTCGTGCAAAGGATGCAGGGCTTCGGACACACTTTTTTGTTGCGATTGGTAGTGCATTATTTATGATTATATCACAGTTTGGTTTTTCAGAGGGTCTAAATCAAATTGTGGCTGCTATGCCAACAGATTTTGCGAATCCGCCGCGCTATCAAGCCGATGTGACGCGTGTGGCATCTCAGATTGTTACCGGTATCGGTTTCTTGGGAGCAGGAGCAATTATTGTTAATAAGCGTGGCTTTGTTAGTGGCTTGACAACAGCCGCTGGTATATGGCTAACCTCAGCAATTGGAGTTTGCGTTGGTGCTGGCTTTTATCTACTTGCTTCAATAGCTACAGTAACAACACTTGCTGGTTTTGAAATCTTGCGCATTGTTTCTCATAAGATATGTCGCTTAAAGCATGAGCTAGATTTTGTTCTTGATAGTGATGACGAGAAAAATGTTACGGGAGTATTGGAGGAATTTCGTAAGCAGGATATTGAGGTTATCAAGTATAGGCTCTTTAATTATGAGGAAGGCTATAGAGTTGAGCTAACATTGGCAATCCCAGAGAGCCCACGCACACGAGACAACATGTACAAATACCTTAATGATCATCCTCAAATAAAATTGGTTTCAATGCAGTAATAGTGGAACATATTTCACTCAAGGCTTACAATGACTTTTGGTATAATCACACCTATTTTTGAAAAGACAAAATATCTTCTGCCTGCATTAGTGTCAGTGCAGAGTAGTGGACAGCATGTTGTTCATGAGCTTCAGCAGAGCGACAAGGCAACGGCCTTTTGCTTGCCAGATGAGTTTTGTGGCAGGGTGCGAATAGTCCGTGAGCTAGACACGGGGATGTATGATGCAATTACTAAGGGATTTAATCGTATTTGTGCAGAGCATCCAGAGGTAGAAATTTTATCATGGCTAAATTCTGATGAGCAATATCTTGATGGAACTCTTGATATTGTGGCAGAGTATTTTGAAAAGCATCCAGATGTGGATGTTGTATATGGAGATTATATACAGCTGGATGCAGAAGGAAAACCTTGCTCAATCCGTAAAGAGATTTCTCCAAATTTATTTTATTTGGTTCATGGCGTAAATTATATAATGAGCTGTACGGTGTTTATGAGGCGAAGAGTTTGGGAGGATGGTTTAAAACTTGATATAAACTATCGATTTGTTGCAGATAAAAAGTTTTATGTAGAAAATTTGCGTAAGGGCTTTACTTTTGCACATATTCCCCAGCTATTAGGTGCATACACTGCCACAGGAGTAAACTTATCTTTACAACATGAGGCAACATTTAAAGAGCAGGCTCGGCTTCGTGGCGAGCTTGGATCGTGGTGTGCTCCATTGCGTAAGCTTGTGCGATTGCTTCGTCTCGTCAATAAATTATTTTGTGGATGCTATAGTAATAGTCAAGTTTGTTTTGCTTATTATGATCTTTTAGGTAAGAGAATAGTATTTTCGGGCAGGCTTAGTTCTCGTTGGCATTAGAAATAAGAAGGCAGATACACATGATTGTTTTTTTAGTGTACCTGCCATATTTTTTATAGATGCCTATTTTAGATTAAGAGTTATTATAGCTGTTGAAGGCTTGCTTCAATTTCTGCATCTGTTGGAACATAGTCATTCATTTGTCCAGCATTGAATTTGCCATATGCTAGCATATCGAAGTAACCAGTGCCAGTTAGACCAAAAACAATATTTTCGTGTTTGCCTTCTTCGCGACAGCGGATAGCTTCTTGCATTGCAGCGTAGATTGCATGGCTACTTTCAGGAGCAGGAAGAGTTCCTTCTGTTCGGGCAAAGGTTACTGCAGCACCGAAGACCTCGCTTTGTGTTACGCTGATTGCTTCCATAATTTTATCATCATATAATTGCGAAAGCAATGAGCTCATACCATGATAGCGTAGACCTCCTGAGTGGCTTGATGAAGGGATGAAGCCAGAGCCAAGTGTGTACATTTTTTGTAGCGGGCATACGCGGCCGGTATCGCAGTAGTCATATACATATTTGCCACGAGTCAAGCTTGGGCAAGAAGCCGGTTCAACAGCAACAAATCTGCAATCTAGTTCTCCTTTAAGTTTTCTGCCAACAAATGGAGAGATAAGGCCTCCTAGGTTTGAGCCACCACCAGCACAACCGATAATAACATCTGGCTTAATGTTATATTTATCAAGTGCTGTCATTGTTTCTAGACCGATGATTGATTGGTGCAATAGAACCTGATTTAGCACAGATCCAAGTGCATATTTGTAGCCAGGATTATTTAGTGCAAATTCAACAGCTTCAGAGATAGCACAACCAAGAGAACCGCTTGTGCCAGGATGTTCTTCTAGAATTTTTCTGCCAATTTCTGTATCCATAGAAGGCGAAGGAGTAACATAAGCTCCATAAGTGTTCATTACCTCACGGCGATGAGGTTTTTGTTCATAAGAGCATTTTACCATAAATACGCGACAATTAATTCCGAAAAACGCAGAAGCCATAGATAGAGCAGTGCCCCATTGTCCAGCACCTGTTTCAGTTGATACACCCTTTAGGCCTTCTTGTTTTGCATAGTAAGCTTGAGCGATAGCTGAATTAAGCTTATGGCTACCAGAGGTATTGTTGCCTTCGAATTTATAATAAATGTGAGCTGGTGTATTTAGAGCCTTTTCGAGGAAGTACGCACGGATAAGAGGCGCGGGGCGGTACATTTTGTAGAAATTTCTAATTGGCTCAGGAATTTCTATATATGGATTAGTTTCGTCAAGCTCTTGGGCTGCAAGTTCTTTACAAAAAACTTGAGAAAGTTCTTCAACAGTAGAAGGTTGTCTTGTTTCTGGATTTAGTAGAGGAGCAGGCTTATTAATCATATCTGCACGAAGGTTATACCAAGCCTTAGGGAGTTCTTTTTCATCAAGATAGATTTTGTAAGGGATATCAGCATTCATTATACAGTTGTCCTTTCGGCGGCGTATGTTACTATAAATAGAAACAATGAGTCAAGAAAAATGTTTCTATGAATAGTAATTTTTTAAGCAAAGCTTTTAGATGGATTATTGCTGTTAACAGAAATAGCTTGCATATTACGCATATACAATATAAGAATGCTTTTCTTCTAGCTCTACAGTACTTCTCACCATGCGTGTTAGCATATATCAATTATCCGTGTGCTGGATTTATATCTTTTTTTTGTATAAATTGTATGGTATAATAATCCTTAAAAGTTAACCTTTTGTGAGACATAATTAAGGGGAGAAAATGGATAAAATCAGAGTCGGCGTTGTTGGCCTATTTCGTGGTGGCAGCATGATGGAGTATTGCAGAGTCGCTGAGAATGCAGAGCTTGTGGCCATTTGCGATAAGTGGGAAAAAGGTCTGGCTGACAAGAAAAAAGAGCTTAATAACGATAATATTACTTATTACACAAGCTTTGATGAATTTATTAAGCATGATATGGATGCTGTGGTTCTTGCCAATTATGCTAATGAGCATGCTCCCTTTGCAATTAAATGCCTCAAGGCAGGTAAACATGTTTTTAGCGAGGTTCTGCCGGTGCAGACAATGAAGGAGGCTGTTGAGCTTATCGAGGCTGTAGAGGAGACTGGTCTAATTTATGCCTATGGAGAAAATTATTGCTATATGCCAGCCCCTTGTGAAATGCGTAAGCTATATCGTGCTGGTAAGATTGGTGAATTTGAATATGGCGAGGGAGAGTATGTTCATAATTGCGAGCCAATCTGGCATTTGATTACATACGGAGATAAGACCCATTGGCGTAATCATATGTATGCAAACTTTTATTGTACACATTCAATCGGACCTCTAGTGCATATTACGGGTTTGCGTCCAGTTAGAGTTACAGGCTTTGAAAGCGGTTTGACCCAGAGAAAAATCCGCAATGGAAGCTACAGTGGACTATTCGGCATTGAGATGATTGAAATGGAAAATGGTGGCATAGTAAAAAGCATTCATGGAGATTTGTATAGGGACTCAATTTGGTATGCTGTCTATGGCTCAAAGGGTCGCATGGAGTCTTCTCGTGAGGATGCAGGGCAAGCTGGTGTGGCAACAATACACGTAAATTTTGATAAAGATAGTGGTGCTTACGATACAATGAAGCTTGAAACCTATGAGCCAAATAAGGATGAGCCAGAAAAGGTCAAACGCTTTGGTCATGGTGGTTCAGATTATTATACAATGTATAATTTTATTGAGAAAATAAAAGGCAATCCTAATGCCGATACAATCGATGTTTATGAGGCGCTAGATATGTTCCTTCCAGGAATGTTTGCATATCGTTCTGTATTGGCTGGTGGCATTCCAATGGATATTCCTAATCTGCGTGATCCAGCTGTTCGTGAACAGTGGCGTAATGATATTGCTTGCACAGACCCAGCAGTAGCAGGAGACCAACTTTTGCCTGTTTTTTCAAAGGGCAACCCAGAAATTTCAGACGAGATTTATGATCAAGTAAAAGAAAAGTGGCAGAGTCATCTTGATCAAACAGGAAAGTGATAAAGCAAGTGCAAAACGGCAATCAACCAATAGTGGGGCGGCTTGCTCCAAGTCCTACAGGGGCTTTGCACTTAGGAAATGCACGTAGCTTTCTTTTGGCATGGCTAAGTGTTCGCTCGCGTAATGGAAGGCTAATCGTTCGAATGGAGGATTTAGATCATCCAAAGGTTAAGCCTTGGGCTGCCACTGCTGCATTAGACGACCTTCGTTGGCTTGGATTAGACTGGGATGCTGGACCAGATACAGATGCTTCAAAATATATTCAGTCAAATAGAAGAGCTATTTACGGAAAATATTTAGAGCAGCTGCTTGATAAAGGGCTTGTCTATCCATGTGTATGCTCTCGCAATGAAATTGAAAATGTGCAGAGTGCTCCACATCGCGAGGATCAACGTTTAATTTATAATGGCACCTGTCGAGGCAGATTCTCAAATTGGGACTCTGCCACAGCGATGCTACCAGATGGACGCTTGCCAGTTTGGCGTTTTAAATTGGAGAAGCAGGGTCGCTCTTGCTTTGTAGATGCTATTCGTGGGGAATGCGAGGCAGATTATCAAGCAGATATTGGGGATTTTGCTCTAGCACGAGACCCACTTGGGGCAGGCTACACGCTTGCTCATGTGGTGGATGATTATTTGATGGGGGTCACAGAGGTGCTTCGAGGAGATGATTTATTGGAGGCTACGCACTCGCATATTGTGCTCCAACAAGCACTTGGCTTCCCAACACCACAATATGTTCATGTGCCACTTGTGGTTGCAGAGGATGGGCGCCGCCTCGCAAAGCGCCATGGCGATACTCGCATCGCAATGCTCCGCGAAAAGGGCTTTACTCCACCTCAGGTTATAGGAATACTTGCGTGGTGGTGTGGTTGGGCTGAATTTGGAGAAGAGCTAATGCCAGAGGATTTGCTAGCACGCTTTGATTTGGCAATCTTTATTCGTGAGCAGGCGGTTTTGACGCCTCAAGTTAAGGAGTATTTTAAGCTATGAGCAACAATATCTTAGAGGTGCGCGATTTTCATGTTAGCGTGACAAAGGATAAAAAGCAGCTTGAGCTCGTGAGAGGCGTTAGCTTTGATATACCTGAAGGAAGCTTCTTTAGCTTGGTTGGGGAGAGTGGCTGCGGAAAAAGTGTTACATCAATGAGTCTAACTCGCCTTCCACCTTTTGATCAAGCAAAGCTATCTGGTGAGGTGAGCTTTGCTGGGAAATCAATTATTTCGTTGAAGCCAGATGAGCTAAGGGCACTCCGTGGTGAGGGCGGAATAGCATATATTTTTCAAGACCCGATTTCAGCACTAAATCCAGTGCTTAAGGTAAAAACTCAGTTGCTTGAGGTGTATCGCGGCTCTCGTGCAAATCGGGAAAAGGAATTGGCACAGCTTTTGCAATCTGTAGGACTAGAGGAGCGCGTATTAAATGCGTACCCTTGTGAGCTTAGTGGAGGAATGGCACAGCGCGTTTGCATAGCAATGGCGATGCTATCAAAGCCACGACTTTTAATTGCAGATGAGCCGACAACTGCGCTTGATGTTATTATGCAGCAGAAGCTATTGGAGTTGCTCTCTGAGCTCCGTGCAAAGCTTGGTCTTTCAATCTTATTTATTACGCATAATCTTGGGCTTGTGGCAAGGTATTCAGAATATGCAGCGGTCATGTATGGTGGCAGAGTGGTGGAGCTAGCCCCAGTTCAAGAGTTGTTGTCAAATTCTCTTCATCCATATACGCAGGGCTTGCTAAAGGCAGTTCCGTCAATAGAAGGAACGACCGTAGATGAGCTACATACAATACCAGGTCGAGTGCCGCCTCCTGCAGAATGGAAGGGCTGTGCATTCTTTGAGCGTTGCCCTCACTCTGCCACATGTGATTGCAAAGAACAATTACCAAAACCACAAATTACTCCTCACTATGTGGAGTGTAGGAGAATGAATAATGAATAATGAATACTGAATAATGAAGAATGAAGAATGAAGAATTAAGA